>JACQUR010000421.1 GCA_016210245.1 Chloroflexota bacterium | reverse complement strand
GGTGGCGTCGATGCTGGAAATGCCGTGCGCGGATAGCGCCGTATCGTCCGCTTCAGTCGCAAACGCGATCTGGTTCTTGAGGTCCGCAAGACGGTTGTTGACCGGGGTGGCAGAGAGCATGAGGACGCGGGTCTTCACGCCTTCCTTGATAATGCGGCGCATGAGCCGGTCGTAGCGGGTCTCGCGGTCATTGTGCGTCGCCTTGTTGCGGAAGTTGTGCGACTCGTCGATGACCACGAGGTCGTAGTTGCCCCAATTCACGAACGAGAGATCGATGTCGCCGGACATCCCGTCGCCGCGGGAGAGGTCCGTGTGGTTGAGGACGTCGTAGTTGAAGCGGTCGGAGGCGAGGAGGTTGCGACGATCGTTGGCCTTGTAGAGCGTCCAGTTGTCGCGCAGGCGCTTGGGCACCAGCACCAGCACACGGTCGTTGCGTAGTTCGTAATACTTGATGATGGCCAGAGCTTCGAAGGTCTTCCCGAGGCCGACGCTGTCCGCGATGATGCAGCCACCGAGGCGCTCCAGCTTATCGATGGCCCCGATCACCCCGTCGCGTTGAAACTTGAAGAGCTTCTTCCAAACGGTCGTGTTGCGGATGCCGGTGGCGGACTTGATAATCCGGTCCTCGTCCAGCTCTCCGCCCACGTCCTTGAAGAGGTGGTAGAGCGTGAGGAAGTAGATCAGCGATGGTTCGCGGTGCGCGGTGAGTTCTCGGAGCCGATCCAGCAGGGCTCGCTTGGGCTCGGCTGACGCCGGGAGGCTGTTCCAAAGCGCGGTGAACCACCCACCGAGAAGTGCGCATTCTTCGACACTCTCGCCCACCTGAATCAGGCTGAGGTCGTTGCTGGGCGTGATTCCCAGCCCGTCCGTGGTGAAGGCGCAAGTGCCGGTGATGACGCGCTTCGGGCCGGATTCCGCGCTCCCGACAATCATCGTCGATTGCGGGACCATCCCCGGAGCGCTCTTCACGTCAGCCTTCGCTTCTAGCCAGGACGCACACTGTCTTGCGAGCCAACGGGCCTGCAGACGATTGCGGTAGGCCCGATCCGATTCAGCGCCGAAGAGGGCCAGGTCTCCATTGCGGGGAGAGGGCAGCACGAGTCGGCAGCGGCCCAGCCTCGAGAGAAGGTCGTACAGTTCGCCGAAGGCAAATAGGGAAAGCGCCGGCGACGCTATGTCGAAAGCGCCTTGCGGAGCGAGGCACTGACGGAGTTCATCGCCTACGCGGTCACTACCGCTGTTCTTGAGAAGTTTCATGATGCCCGCTTCGCCAGAATGGTAGCGCATCCCGAACGTGCGGTCGATGACGACGGCGATCCACTTGATGGTCCGGCGCTGGGTGTCCAACCTGGCCGCCCGGGCCCCGCGCTGCGGCAGCCGCGGGAGCCGGCGCCACTGGGCCGTGGTCAGGTGCGACGGCCGGCCCGACCGCGCGCGGCGGCGCAAGCCGCGCAGCCCCTGCCGCGCCAGGTGCTGCTTCCAGTGCGCCACGGCGGCGCGACTGACGCCGAGGCAATGCCCGATCTCCGGTTGGGTGCGCTTGCCCGCGCGCAACAAGCGCCCGGCGGCCAGGCGACGATCTTCCAGTTGCGCGGCCGTCCATCGCCTCGGCTGCCACATCGCCACTCGACCTCGCCACTGCACGAGCTGCACCCATGTTACCCTTTTTTCTGAAGCTCAACAGAATGGAGGCCGCGTGTCCGAGATGACGCACGGCTCTCCCGAGCTTGGCCCTCGGTTCGAAAAGGTGCTGGTCTACGTCTGCCAACTGCACGCCCGACAGATCAGGAAGGGCATGGATATGCCCTGCGCCGCCCACCTGTTCAGCGTGGCCGCGCTGGTGCTGAAGGACGGCGGTGAGGATGAGGCGATCGCCGCACTATTGCACGACGCCGTCGAAGACCTGGGCGGCGCGGGGACCCGCGAGCAGATCCGCCGCCACTTTGGGGAGCGGGGCGCAGCGATCGTGGATGGCTGCACCGACGCCGACACCACCCCCAAGCCGCCCTGGGTGCGAGCGCAAGGAGCAGTGCGTGGAGCACCTTCGCAAGGCGCCACCAGAGGTTCGGTGGGTGTCGCTGGCGGATAGGGTCCACCAACGTCCGGTTCCATCGCGGGCGGACCTGCGCCACCACGGCTACGTCGTCTGGGGACGCTTCACGGGCGGCTGCGGCGGGACGCTGTGGTATTACCGGGCGGTGCTGGAGGTGTTGCTGGTAGTCGGGTTCCTGGTGGCTGGTCGACGAGCCGGAGCGCGCCGTCACCGAGTTGCAGCGGTTGGCGGACGCCGCTCGATAGCGCTGGCGTCTGAGAGCTAAGATGGTGTGGCATGGGGATGGTCACAGCCATGGGAGATCAGGGGTTGCTTCGGCGCATCACGGCCAAGTCCCGAGATCCTCGATGGCAAGCCGATCATTCGGGGCATGCGCATGTCGGTCGAACTGATCCTCAGCCTGCAGGCTGAGGGCGAGACGATCGAGAACATCCTTGCAGACTGTTCTGACCTTGAGCCCGAGGACATCCGGGCCTGCATCGCCTATGCCCACGCTGCTCGGCTACACAGCCAGGAGCAGCAAGCGGAAGGTGCTGCTGCGGCCCCGAGGATTGGTGGGAACGGGGAACGGGTTTCGCCCACTCTGAAGCCCGCCTGTCTCTGCCGAGTTGAGGAGAGAGCCCATGACGTTCAGCCTGCTCCAGTGGGAGCGTGACACGCCCATCTTCGCCGCCGAGACAGCGGTGCTCCAGGACGGGCAGGTGCTGCTCATCCGCCGGGCCGACATCGGCGGCTGGGCCTTCCCGGGCGGCTTCATCGACCCCGGCGAGAGCGTGGCGCAGGCCGCGGTGCGAGAGACGCGCGAGGAGACGGGCCTGGAGGTAGAGCTGGTGCGTCTGCTGGGCGTCTACTCGCGCCCGCGCTGGCGTCGGGCCGGCACGCACCACGTTGCCTTCGTCGCCCGCCCCATCGGCGGCCACCTGTGTACGAGCCCGGAGACGGTCGAGGTCCGGTTCTTGCCTCCGGGCCAGGTGCCGCCCACGCTGTTCCCCTGGTACCGCCAGCGTATCGCCGACGCCCTGTCCGCCGACCTCAGCCCGGTGGTGCGGAGCCAGGACATCTCCTGGCCCTCGCGCGAGGAGTTGCTCGAGCTGGACCGCTGCCTGGACGCCCTGCGCGCCGACCGCCTGGTGGACGCCATGGCCCGCTGGTGGGAACGCTGGGTGGCCGAGTCCTCGTACAGGTAGGGGCGGACCAGAGCAAGGCGAGCCCAGCCGAGGGGGCCGCTCATCCCACGCTGCGCAGTTTGGATGAGCGTCTGGACGACCACCCACGCGGGCGCTGCGCCCCGGTGCCGGTGACCAGGACCTGGGCGGAGTTGGGATTCAAGGAGGTACCCGAGACGCGGGTAGAGGTGCCAAAGGGGACGGAGGTGTTTGCCAAACTCTCCCCGGAGCAGCAGCGGCAGATCCTGGGGCCGGCGGCCTTCGCAGCGTACCGGGCGGGCGTGGTCAAGATGGAGGACTTCTGGAGGGTAGAATGGAGACAAGCATCTGAGTAGGCAGGAGCTCTATCGGTGACAGTGACCTTGCGGTTCAGACCTGTGCTGTTCAGTCCAACTCCTGATCCGAGTGCCGCTGTAGTCATCGAGTCGGATGATGGACGGGCTGGCTTCCTGGACCTAGAACTTAGCTGGCCGCTCGACATGTCGCTTGATGCTGTCACGGTGGCGGACCTACCCCCCGCGTACCGTGGCGAGGGTGTCGGCGCACGAATCTTACCCGTGCAAGAGGTCGCCGGACGGACTCAAGCGGAAGCTTTCGACCTCATGCTGGCCACACTTCGCAGCCTGAGGGCCAAGCAGGCGAGGGCGGTGCCAAGCCGGCGGCGTGAGCGCACTTAACGCTCAGCTAGCCTTGCCCTAGACTTCTTTCAGCAGCGCGGCTGTTCTGCCGCCGACCTGGACCCTTCGGTCCAGGCTCGGCGGCTTTTTGTTGCCCGCGGGAGGACATATGGTCGATGTCAGCACCAAGTTCTGGGGCTCGATTGGCGAGCCCGTCGAAGGATGAGCGGGGCCGCCTCAACACCGCTCCCAATCGCGGCGCTCAGGTCCGGAACTCGCGCAGCGTGGAGGGGGCGAAGAGCTCCTCCAGCGGCGGTGCCTGCTCCACCAGTCCCTGCTCCTGCAGATACAGGCGGCAGGCCTCGAGCGCGACGCGATTGTCTTCAACGCCATAGGGCCAGGGGTCCTGGCCCATGACCGCTCGGGTCGCCTCCAGCTCGGCCGCCTGCCAGGGCAGAGTGGTAACAAGGGTGCCCGGGTAGGACAGTCGCGCCAGCGCCGCCGCCTTCGCGGCCACAAAGGCCTTGTAGAGGGCCTCCGCCACCCAGGGGTCGCGCTGGTACACGTCGTGGCGGACCACGACGGTATGCATGATGGGGAAGAGGCCGGTTCGACGGAAGTAGTCCTGCTCGACCGCGCGGAAGTCGGGAAACAGCCGCACGACCCGGTCCTGGGGGTCGGGGAAGGGCTCCGGCGGGCGGGGGCTGATCAGGGCGTCCAGTTCGCCGGCCAGCAGCATCTCGTTCAGCCAGCGTCCGGGCGGGATGGGCTCGACCCGGATCTCCGGCGGCAGATGGAGCGCCACCCGTTCCTCTCGCCCGGGCTCCTCCTGGCCGCCGGTGAACCAGTGGACGTCGCTGGCCTTGACCCCGTACTCGTGCTCGAGCAACCCGCGCGCCCAGACCGCGGCCGTCATGTGGTACTCCGGCACGCCGATGCGACGCCCGCGCAGGTCCAGCGGGGTCTGGATGCCGGCTGCGGTGCGAATGAACACCGCCCCGTGGCGGAAGACCCGGGAGACAAAGACAGGGATGGCCATGAAGCGCCGATCGCCTCGGGAACGCTGCACCGTGTACGCGGACAGCGAGAGCTCCGAGGCGTCCCACTCGGCATAGCGCAGCATCCGCCAGAAGATCTCGTGCGGGGGCAGCGCAATGTAGGTGAGATCGATCCCTTCCGGCTGTATCGACCCGCTGGCCAGGTCCCAGGTTCGATCGTACAGCCCGCAAGCAAGCGACACGCGCAGACGACTCACTGGCATCACCTCCGGCAGTAGAGTATAGCTTACACGGCCGACGCAGATGATGCACGAACCCTCGGGCCAACTGGCGCGAGAGACAGCAATCTGGCCTCTCACTGCTCCCCGAACAGCTCGGCTGCGTTGCGATAGAAGATGCGGTCCTGGTCGTCGCGCGGCATGTCCATGGCCGCGAATGCCTCCATCCAGGCCGTGACCTCGCGACTGGTATGGACGAAATCGCAGTCCGAGCCGAAGAGGAGCTTGCCCGGGTGGACCTCGCGGTAGATCATGCTCCGCTCTACGATGTGGCGGCGGACGACTGCGCCCCCCGAGATGTCGAAGAAGACGTTGCGCCGCCAGCGGGCCACCGCCGCGGCGGTGTCGTACAGGCCGTAGCCCATGTGCGCGCCGATGATGCGCAGCCGGGGGAAGGCCATGCCCACGGTGTCCAGGTAGATCGGCTGCATCCGCGCTCCGCTGGCCGTCGAGCCGGCGCTCATCTGCTCGAGCCGCTCGCTTGCCGCCTCGGCCTGCCTGGCATCCCGGGGCGGAAAGAGCAGGAAGTCCACCGCCCCCCCTCGAATCCCAGTGTGGAACAGGATGGCCAGGCCCAGACGTTCGGCCGTCGCGTAGGTGGGGAAATAGGCCGGGTCGTCGTAGTTGCGCTGGGGCATGGTGATCTTCAGCCCGCGGAAGCCCTGCTCGCGCAGCCGCTCCACCGCCTCCGGGCCGTCCTCGTCCAGGCTGACCTGGGCCAGGGGCACGAACAGGTCCGGGTAGCGCCGCCAGGCCTCGAGCGTGGGCTGCCAGCCATCATTGCGGCGCCCGAGCAGGCAGGCCTTGACGATGTTCAGGCGTCGACAGGTGTGAGCCAGGATGTCGGCCTGCTGCTGGGGCGAGAAGTTGCTGCTGGCATCGGGCCGCCAGGGATAGTGGACGTGTATGTCGAACACGCGCGGCGGCGCGTCTTTGAGGTACGGAATCGCCGTAGCGTCGGTCTTGCCCGCTGCCATCAGCCCTTCAAGACCTCCGCCCTCCACTCCACAATCCTGTGCTGAAGTTCTACCGATGTGTACTGATCCCGCAAGTCCTTGAGCGCTCCAGCCCAGTCAAATCTTGGCTTACCTCGAGGTTTCTTCGCCCGCTTCTCCAGTAAGAACTGCACGAAATCCCTCACTTGCTCTCGCATCTCCGGTGGAAGCTCTCGAATCAGCTCTTCAAGCGGTCTGACTCGCTCGATCACCCTCTTCTCCCCTTGGCCAGCGCTTGCCCGGCAAAGTACCTGCAGTGTTGACGCTACTCACATGCCTGGTGGCAGCATCGAGCGATACGTCCACCCTGCAGCATAGCCAGCCGCCTCCACCAGTGTCAATGCAGACTTCAGTACTTCACAGTTTTGGCGGGGTGGCGAAAGGGAACGGGTAATGGAGCGCGGAGTGGACCTGATACCGTGCCTTGATGGCCTCGAGGAGCAGATCACAGAAGCGGTCGAGGCGGAGGGCCTGGTCCAGCCAGGTGCGGGCGGCGGCCCGGGCGCTCCGGGGCGTGCTGGTCACCCAGTGCGCCTTCAGCCAGACCCAGAGGTTGACGAGCAACAAGGCGATCGTCCCCAGCAG
>JACQUR010000419.1 GCA_016210245.1 Chloroflexota bacterium | reverse complement strand
GCCCGGCCTTCGCCTCGCGCACGGCCCGCCCCACCTCCATGGTCACCGTGCCGGACCTGGGGTTGGGCATCAAACCGCGCGGACCGAGGATCTTGCCCAGGCGCCCAACCATGCCCATCATGTCCGGGGCGGCGACGGCGACGTCGAAGTCCAGCCAGCCCTCCTGGATCTTCTTCACCAGGTCGTCCCCGCCGACGTAGTCCGCGCTGGCATCCTGGGCCTCCCGCGCCTTGTCGCCCTGCGCGAAGACGAGCACCCGCACCCTGCGCCCGATGCCGGCCGGTAGGACCACGGCACCACGAACCATCTGGTCGGCGTGGCGGGGGTCCACCCCGGTACGAATGTGAGCCTCGACGGTCTCGTCAAAGCGGACAAAGGACAGCTTCTTCAGTAGCTCAATGGCCTCGCGGGGCTCGTAGAGCCGAGTCCGGTCGATTTGCTTGAGTGCCTCCTGGTACTTCTTGCCTCTAGTAGCCATAATTCCTCCGTGTGGTCCGTGCGCCCGACGCTGGTCGGGCTCCCACTACTCCTCGACCGCCACCCCCATGCTGCGCGCCGTGCCGGCCACGATCCGCATCGCGGCCTCCACCGTGGTGGCGTTCAGGTCCTTCATCTTGAGCTCGGCAATCTCGCGCAGCTTGCCCTGGGGCAGCGTGCCCGCAACGCTCTTGCCAGGCGTGCCCGAGCCCTTGTCGAGGGTGAGGGCTTTCTTGATCAGGTCCGCGGCGGGCGGCGTCTTGGTGGCGAAGGTGAAAGAGCGGTCCTCGAAGATAGTCACCTCGACGGGAACCACCAGGCCCACCTGGCTTGCGGTCCGCTCGTTGTACTCCTTCACGAAGGCCATGATGTTCACGCCATGCTGGCCCAGGGCCGGGCCAACCGGCGGGGCCGGCGTGGCCTTGCCCGCCGGGATCTGCAGCTTGACGATCGCCTTTACTTTCTTGGCCAAGGCTTGTCTCCAATGTCGCGGTCAGTAATCAGCCCTCAGTGGTCAGCTTTCTTGCAAGAAAGCTGACCACTGAGGGCTGATTACTGACCGCTAATCACTCACGTGATGCGCGAAACCTGCAGGAAGTCCAGCTCCACCGGGGTTTCGCGTCCGAAGAAGGAAACCAGCACCCGGACTTTGCCCTTCTCCGGGTTGATGTCGTCCACCACGCCGATGAAGTCGGTGAAGGGGCCATCCACCACCTTGACCCGCTCGCCCTTGGAGAAGCTGACCTTGACCCGGGGCGCTTCCTTCTTCATCTGCCTGAGGATCTGCTTGACCTCGGCATCCTGAAGTGGGGTGGGCTTGTTGCCCGAGCCGACGAACCCGGTGACCCCCGGCGTGTTGCGCACGACGTACCACGAGTCATCGGAGAGGATCATCTCCACCAGCACATAGCCCGGGAAGACCTTCTTCTGGACCGTGCGGCGCTGGCCGTCCTTGATCTCGATCTCCTCCTCGGTGGGAATGACCACGTCGAAGATCTTGTCGCGGACGCCCATGGATTCAACACGATGCTCCAGGTTCGTCTTGACCTTGTTCTCGTAGCCGGAGTAGGTGTGGATGACGTACCACCTGCGGTCGTCTTTGGGAGCCGCTTCTTCGGCCTCTCTGGGCTCCACGGCCGCCTGGACGCTATTCCCCGACCGCCGCCGGCCCTCGGCCTGCTTGCGCTCCTGGTCTACCGTTGCTGTCTGGGCAGTTGCGTTTTTCGCCTTTTTCATGGTCGAATCGTGCTCGGGTTACCCGCCCGCGGCAAAGGTGCGCAGCAGGAAGCGGAAGGTTTCCTGGAAGATGAAGTCCACCCCGCCCAGGAAGGTGCCGACGAGCATCGAGAGCGCCAGAGTGACCGCGGTGAGATTGAGCGCCTCGCGCCGTGTCGGCCAGACGACTTTGCGCAGCTCGCTGCGCACCTCGCGGATGTAGTTGCCCAGCGCCGCCCCTTGCTTGCCGAGCGGGGCCGCGCGACTGCTCGCCCAGCCGCCCAGCCGCGGCGGCGTGGGCCGCGCCGGCTGGCGGGCCGTCTGCGCCGTTTGCTTGGAAGGCGTTCGTGTTGGTGCCAAATCGCTACCTTTCCGTAGGCTCGACTGCTATGTGGGGTGACACGGCAGGCGCGGCAGGACTCGAACCCGCAACCCTCGGTTTTGGAGACCGATGCTCTGCCAATTGAGCTACGCGCCTGTGGCCGCCTGCGGACGCGGGGCCGAAAGACCGGAAGCCCCGCGCTCTAAGACGCCAGGGCTCCCGTTCTCAACAAGAGGAAGTATACCCGAAGCAAGGTGAGAGACGCCACTTGCCGCACCCTCCCCGCCTCACCGCTCAACGCCGGACCGGCGTATACTACCACTTTATAGAGTGAGGCGCGCTATGGCGAGTGTCGTCCTGTCCAGGCTTGTGCAAGCGGTACCCTCAGTGCTGGGCGTCACGCTCATCGCCTTCGTGTTACTGCAAGCGAGCGGTGACCTGACCACGCTGCTGCTCCCGGCTGAGGCCAGCGACGAGGTGCGGGCCGCCTTTCGTCGCGCCTACGGCCTGGACGAGCCGATCCCCGTCCAGTACCTGCACTATCTCTCCCGCCTTGCCCAGGGGGATTTCGGCCGCTCCTTCGCCTACAACCGCCCGGCCAGCCAGGTGGTCCTGGAGCGCCTCCCGGCCACGCTCGAGCTGTCCGCAGTGGCGATGGCGATCGCGGTCGCGCTGGCCATTCCAGCCGGGATCATCTCCGCGGTCAGGCGCAACTCCCTCTTCGACCGCCTCTCCATGGGCGTCGTGCTCCTGGGCCAGTCGGTGCCCACCTTCTGGCTGGGCATGCTCTTGATCCTGGTGTTCGCCGTGCAGTTCCAGGTGTTGCCGGTTTCCGGGCGCGGCAGCCTTGCCCAGCTCGTGCTCCCGAGCGTCACCCTGGCCATGTGGCTGCTGGCCCTGTTGGCGCGGCTCACTCGATCTGGTATGCTGGAGGTCCTGTCGCAGGACTACATCCGCACCGCGCGCGCGAAGGGACTGGGCGAGCTGTCGGTGACTACGCGCCACGCGTTACGGAATACCTTGATCCCGATCGTCACCGTCATCGGCCTGCAGATCGGCAGCCTGCTCGGCGGGGCGGTGATGACCGAGACGGTGTTCGCCTGGCCGGGCATCGGTACGCTGGTGCTCGACTCGATCCTCAAGCGCGACTACCCGGTCGTCCTGGCAGCCCTCATCATGGTTGCCGCTGGCTTCGTGCTCATCAACTTGCTGATCGACGTGCTGTACGCCTATCTGGACCCGCGAGTGAAGAGGAGCGCGTAGCGCGGGGGCTTGTCCCCCGCCACGCGCCCGGCGGGGGACAAGCCCCCGCGCTACGTGCTGGCTGACCGCTGACGGCTGAGAGGAGAATCGTTGGCAACGGCCCAGCGCTCCCTGGTCCTGGAATCCGCCGGGCCGCGGCGGGAGGTGCGCGGGCACGAGACGCTCCGCCGGCTGGGGCGCATTCGCACCGGCCTGGTGGGGGCAGTGCTCCTCGCCCTCGTGCTGGCGGCCGCCCTTGGCGCCCCACTGCTGGCGCCGTACGGGCCCAACGAGCAGGCGCTCGCCAACCGACTGCGGCCCCCTGCCTGGGCGTCGGATGGGACGCTCGCCCACGTCCTGGGCACGGACCCGTTGGGGCGCGACATGCTGAGCCGGGTGATCTGGGCAGCCCAGACCTCGCTCTCCATCGCTGGCGTCAGCGTGCTGGTGGCCATGAGTTTCGGGGTCGCGCTCGGCTTGCTATCTGGCTACTACGGCGGCTGGCTGGACGCGGTGACGATGCGCGTGGCGGATATCCAGCTCTCGTTCCCGTACCTCCTGCTGGCGATCGCCGTCATGGCCCTGCTCCAGCCTACCCTTGCCAACCTGATCATCGTGCTGGCCTTACGGAGCTGGGTGGTCTACGCGCGCACCGTCCGGGGCTCGGTGCTGTCGGTGAAAGAGCGGGAGTTCGTCGAGGCGGCTATTGCCATCGGCGCCTCGGACCTGCGGATCATCGTTCGCCACCTGGCGCCGAACGTACTCGCGCCCATCATCGTCATCAGCAGCTTCCAACTGGCGGAACTGATCATCGCCGAGTCGTCGCTCAGCTTCCTCGGCCTGGGGGTGCAGCCGCCGACACCGAGTTGGGGCGGCATGCTCAGCCAGGGCCGCGAGTACCTCACCACCGCCTGGTGGCTGGCGGTCTTCCCCGGCCTGGCCATCATCCTCACCGTGCTGGGCACCAACCTGTTCGGCGATGGCCTGCGCGACGCGCTCGACCCGCGACTCAAGGTGTGAATGCAGATTTGAGAGTGCAGATTGCAGATTGCAGATTTGAGATTGGAGAGTGCAGATTGCAGATTGAAATCTGCACTCTCAAATCTCAAATCTGCAATCCGTAGTGGGAGAATCGAACATGCGGCTGGAAGTAGCGTCGTTCGCGGTACGGGACCTGGAGTTCGGGGCCCGGACCGCTTTGTGGGACCATACCCTGGTGGTCGACAGGGACGAGCTCCGCGCGCTCGTGCTGGAGGACTCCCACTTCTCGGACGTGGAGCTCCACCTGGCAAGACCGGGCGAGTCGGTGCGCATCATCAACGGCCTGGACGTCGTGGAACCACGCTGGAAAGTGGCCGGGCCGGGCGGGGTGTTCCCCGGGTTCGTCTCGGCTCCCACCGCGGTGGGCGAGGGCAGGACCCACCGCCTGGCCGGGGTGGCGGTCATCGAGGTCAGCGAGCCGGTGCCCGGCGAGCCGACCCACTTCCGCGAGCAGATCCTGGACATGGCGGGCCCGGGGGCAGCGTTCAGCCCCTTCGGCCAGACCTTGAACCTGGCGCTGCGCTTCAAGCCGGCCCCGGGGCTCTTCCCCGCCGACGCGCCGAGGCCGAAGGACGTGCTGGGCGGCAGCCAGGAAGCCTTCGACTACAATCGGGCCATCACCCGCGCCGCGACCAGGATTGCGGCCCACCTGGCGCGCACCTCGGTCGACCGGCCGCCGGACGAGGTGGAGACGTTCGACCTGGCGCCGTGCGCCCCCGACCTGCCTCGGGTGGTCTGCACCTACCACTACCAGGGCCCCTTCCTGTACGGGCTCCCGGTGCGGCTCCCCTTCGGCGCGCTGGTGCATCCGAACGAGGCCTTCGACGGCGCGCTGGTGGGCTGGCGCCAGGCCTACCGCTGCACTTACTGGGACCAGAACAACGACGCGCTGCTCCAGCTCTGCCGGCACCACGGTCGGGACGTGAACTTCGTGGGCTGCATCCTGTTCGGCGACACCTCACCCTCCCGGGCAGAGAAGGAGCGGATTGGCAGCGCCGTCGCCAGGATGGCCCGCATGCTCGGTGCCCAGGCCGCGCTCGTCCTGGGCATCAACGGCAGCAACCTGGCCGTGGACACGATGCTGGCGATCCAGGAGTGCGAGCGGTTGGGCATCAAGACCACGCTGATCTACCTGGACGTGGGCTACGGCGTCGACGATCCCGGCTTCATCCACGCCGTTCCAGAAGCCGATGCCATCGTATGTACGGGCAGCCGCGACCGGCCGGTGACGCTGCCCAGGATGGACAAGCTCATCGGCGGGGAGCGGCTGATCACCTCGGAGGCCGATCCCCGTGGCGAGCTCACCGTCCCCATGCGCTACGTCCACAGCTCGTGCAGCAACCAGGGCTTCAGTCGACACACGACGCGATTCGAGTGATCAGTGGTCAGTGGTCAGTGGTCAGTCAGACGCGGGACGCGGGGTCCTTCGACAGGCTCAGAACGAGCGCGGGAAGGACTGACCACTGACCACTGACCACTGACCACTGAGCAAGGAGGGTCTGATGGCCAAGCTACGAGTAGTCCACTAGCTCAACCAGTTCTACGCCGGGTTGGGCGCGGAAGCCCAGGCCGACGCGCCGCCGGGCCGCAAAGAAGGGGCGGTGGGCCCAGCCGTCGCGCTGCAGCAGGCGCTGGGCGATCGAGCCCAGGTGGTGGCAACCGTCTACTGCGGCGACAACTACGCCAACGAGCGCTCGGGCGCCGTCGACGAGATCCTGGAGCTGGTGGCCGGCGAACGGCCCGACGTCCTCGTCGCCGGCCCCGCGTTCGCCGCCGGGCGGTACGGCCTGGCCTGCGGGGCGCTGTGCGCCCGAGCCCAGGCGGAGCTGGGCATCACCGTCGTCTCGGGCATGCATCCCGACAATCCGGGGGCAGAGCTGTATCGCACCCGGGTCTACCTGGCCAGCACCCGCGATAGCGCGGCGGGGATGGCCGAGGCCCTCAAGGCCATGGCTCGGCTGGCGCTGAAGCTGCGCGCCGGGGAGCAGCTCGGCTCTCCCCAGGAGGAGGGATACATCCCCACCGGCCGGCGCGTCCACCTGGTGGCCGAGCAGAGCGCGGCGGAGCGGGCGGTGGAGATGCTCGTGCGCAAGGCGAGCGGCCAGCCGTTCCGCACCGAGTGGGCGGTTCCCACGTACAGCCGCGTAGACCCGGCGCCGCCGCTCAAGAACGTAGCGCAGGCCCGGATCGCGCTCATCTCCAGCGGCGGGGTGGTGCCCCGCGGAAACCCGGACCGGCTGGAATCAGCCTACGCCAGCAAGTGGCTCAAGTACTCCATCGCGGGCCTGGACGACCTGGAGCCGGACCGCTGGGAGTCGATCCACGGCGGCTTCGACACCACCAACGTCAACAACGACCCCGACCGCATGGCGCCGCTGGACGCCCTGCGGGTGCTGGAGCGGGACGGTGTACTCGGGGAGCTGCACGACCAGTTCTACACGACCGTAGGCAACACCTCCGCTATCCCCACCATGCGCAAGTTTGCGCGCGAGATCGCCCAGGAGCTGAAGAAGTCGCGCGTCGATGGGGTGATCCTGACCGGCTCCTGAGGGTCGTGCAGTCGCGGCGGTGCCGCGATGGCCAAGGAACTGGAGTCGGCCGGCCTTCCGGTCGCCTACATCACCACCCTGGATGGGCTGGCCCGCTCGGTCGGAGCCAATCGCATCATTCGCGGCCAGGCGATCGTGAACGTAGTGGGCGACCCGAGCCTGCCGCTGGCCGATGAGCGCAAGCTCCGCGAGGAGCTGGTCCGCAAAGCCCTGCGAGCCCTCGAAACGCCCGTGGAAGGCCCAACGATCCTGGCATAAGCGGTGAGTGCAGATTTGAGATTTGAGGTTGCAGATTGCAGATTTGAGATCGTGCAATCTGCACTCTCAAATCTCAAATCTCAAATCTGCACTCTCAAATCTGCAATCAGTCAAAGGAGGGGACTATGGCACGCGTGACCCGCCGACTGCCCCGGGCACTGGTCTGGACCGTTGCGCTCGTCTCGATCCTCGCCGCCTGCGCGCCAGCGCAGCCCTCGCCTCCCGCGACCCCTCCGGCCGCGCGGGCGGAGGCGACCAGCGCAGCGCCGGCTGCGGCCAAACCCACCGACAAGCCCGCCGCGCCGAGCGAGTGGGTGGTTGCCATTACCGAGGAGGCCACGTCACTCGATGCCGGGACCGCCGACTCGACCAACGGCACCACCCTCGTGTTCCGACACCTCTACGAGCCACTGGTGAGCTACCAGGGCAATCCCTGGAAGCTGACCCCGCTGCTGGCAGAGTCCTGGACAGTCACCGACGACCGCGTCTGGGACTTCAAGATCCGCAAAGGCGTCAAGTTCCACAACGGCGATGAGCTCACCGCGGCCGACGTCAAGTACTCGATCGACCTGTACCGCGATGACAAGTCGGCCAGGAAGTCGAACACGGTCGACATCAAGACGATCGAGGTAGTCGACCCATACACCATCAGGATCACCACGGATGGCCCCAGGCCCGGCATGCTGGCCAATCTCTCCATGTTGTTCATCGTGCCGCGCGATGCCCGGGAGAAGGCTGGAGTGGAGGCCTTCAACGCCAAACCGATCGGCAGCGGTCCCTACAAGCTGGTCGAGTTCGTGCGCGGGCAACGCCTGGTGATGGAGGCGAACCCGAGCTTCTGGCGCGGGCAGGTGGAGCCGAAGAGGCTCATCCTGCGCCCGATCGTCGACCCGTCCACCCGCGTCGCCGAGCTGAAGGCCGGTGGCGTTCACATCATCAGCGCGCCGCCGCTCGCCCAGGCCAAGCAACTGCAGGAGGGGAACACGGAGCTGAAGCTGCTCAAGGGCGGGCGGAACATCATGCACGCCTTCAACACCACCAGGCCGCCCTTTGACGACGTTCGAGTCCGCCAGGCGGTCAACTACGCGGTCGACCGTGAGGCGATCATCAAGAGCGTCCTGGAGGGCTACGCGGAGCCGCTGCACGGCCCCTTCGTCTCGGCCTGGTTAGGTTACGACCCGGAGCTCAAGCCGTACCCGTACGACCCGAAGAAGGCCAGGCAACTCCTGGCCGAGGCCGGCTATCCCAGCGGCCTGGAGACGGTGTTCAACATCACCAGCGGCGCCTTCCTCAAGGACCGCGAGATCGCGGAGGCGGTGGCGAGCCAACTGGCCGAGGTGGGCATCAAAGCCCGGCTGGTCCCGACGGAGCGCGCCAAGCTTCAGAATGACTGGCTGAACGGCACCTTCGAAGGCATCACCTCGGTCGCCTGGGGCGCGGCGGCCGATCCCGACCCGATGCTCGGCTGGACCTTCTACCAGCGCAAGGGCCACAAGCCGGACGACAAGCTGAACGGCTACATCGACCAGAGCCGCCGCGTGCTCGATCAGGAGCAGCGCGGGCGCGTCCTCCAGGAGTTCGGCCGCTACGTCCACGACCAGGCGTACTGGCTCTTCATCCACGCCCAGGACGAGGTCTACGCCAAGCGCAGGGAGATCTCCTGGGAGCCCATCCCGGACGGCCAGAGCTTCGCCAACGTGCTCTTCTTCCGGCTGACCCCGCGGTAGGACCCGGGGGCTGCATCCTGGGAAGTACCCGTGCAGGGGGGCGCTAGCGCCCCCCTGCACGGGTACTTCCCAGGATGGACCTGATTC
>JACQUR010000416.1 GCA_016210245.1 Chloroflexota bacterium | reverse complement strand
GCTCCCAGGCAGCCCCACGCTCCCAGGCAGCCCCACGCTCCCAGGCAGCCCCACGCTCCCAGGCAGCCCCACGCTCCCAGGCAGCCCCACGCTCCCAGAAAGGCCCACGCTCCCAGGCAGGCCGGCGCTTCACCCGCAAAAACGTGACGGGCACCCCGACGTGAAGGGTGAGGCGCGTGTGGCGCTGGCGTATCGCACACGGCCGGCCCCGCGGCGAGTACAATGGTGGCGCGGCTCTTGCGCTCCTGGCGCGGTCGAGCGGCTCTCAGGGGGTCCGGATGGGTTCGATTCAGCTCGGCAAGGTGCTGGGGATCCGGCTGGCCGTCAACGGAAGCTGGTTCTTCATCTTCATCCTGGTCAGTTGGACCCTGGCCGGGGTCTATTTCCCGCAGCAGTACCCGGCCTGGCCAGTGGCCCTGGCCTGGGCCGTGGGCATCAGCACCAGCCTGCTCTTCTTCGCGTGCGTGGTCCTGCACGAGTTGGCCCACTCGGTGGTTGCCCTGCGCCACCAGGTGCCGGTGCGCAGCATCACCCTGTTCCTGTTCGGCGGCGTCAGCCACATCACCCGCGACGCGCCCCGGCCACGAGTGGAGTTCCTGATCGCGCTGGCCGGCCCGCTGGCCAGCCTGGCGCTGGCCGCCCTGTTCGGCGCGCTCCACCTGGGCACGCGAGGCAGCAGCGAGCCGGTCGCCGCCCTGGCCCTGTGGCTGGCAGGCATCAACGTGAGCCTGGGCCTGTTCAATCTCCTGCCCGGGCTCCCGCTCGACGGCGGCCGAGTGCTGCGCTCGGTGCTGTGGTTCGCCGCCGACGACTTCCGCTGGGCCACCCGCGTTTCCACCCTGGCGGGCCAACTCGGCGCCCTGGCGCTGATCTTCGGCGGCTTCTACCTCCTGTTTGGTGTAGAGGACAGCGTGTTCAGCGGTGGCTGGCTGATGCTCGTCGGCTGGTTCATGTACCTGGCTGCCGGCTCCAACCAGCACGCTGCCGTGGTGGCCGACGTGCTCAACGAGGTGAAGGTCCGCGACGTCATGGCCACTGACTTCGACGTGGTCGAGGCCGGGCACCTGCTGGCCGCGTTTGCGGACCGCTACCTCCTGCGCCAGGGCCGCCAGGTCTTCGTGGTGGTCGAGTCGGGGCGACAGGTCGGGTTGATTGGCCTGGCCGAGCTGAAGCGGGTACCCGCGAGCCGCTGGCCCCGCGTCCAGGTGCGCGAGGCGATGCTGCGTGCCGAGGCGGCGCCCCGGGTTGGGCCCGAAACTCCTGGTGGCCAGGCGCTCCAGGCGATGGCCGAGGCGGAACTGGAGGTAGCCCCGGTGGTTGCGGACAGCCAGGTGATCGGCCTGCTCAGCCGCGCCGACCTGCTCCGCGTCTACGAGATCCGCAGCCGGCTACGAAGGCAACGGTAAGGGGAGCACGGCCGGAGCGGCGGTCAAGGAGTCGGAGCCCCAGGCAGCCCGCTCGTGGTGAGCCTGTCGAACCACGAGCGGGCGGGCGGAGGCACTCGCAGCGGGTGACCGAGCCGATCCCACCCGCCCGCTCATCCTTCGACAGGCTCAGGATGAGCGGGCTGCCTCGGACTCCTTGACCGATGCCCTACTAGCTCACCTCGACCCACAGCTCCAGCTCGACCGCGTAGTTCGCGGGCAGCTCGTTGACGCCCAGCGAGGCGCGCACGTGGCGGCCGGCCTCGCCGAAGAGCTGGCCCAGCAGGTCCGAGGCGCCGTTGATCACCTCGGGCTGGCGGGTGAAGCCGGGCGCGCTGTTGACGTAGCCGGCCACGCGGACCACCCGCCGGATCGCGTCCAGCGAGCCGGTCTCGGCGGCGATGGCGGCCAGGCAGTTGAGCAGCGCCAGGCGAGCTGCCTCCTGTCCCTCGTCCACGCTCAGGCTCTCGCCCAGCTTGCCCTTGATCTCCCGCTCTGCCGTTCCGGAAATCTGTCCGGAGGTGTAGACCACGTTCCCCAGCCGCACCGCCGGCACATAGGTCCCCAGCGGCTGCCGCCGCTCGGGCAGGGCGTACCCCAGTTGCCTCAGTCTGTCTGCAATCGCCATGTGCGCTCCGCGCATGGGTTGGAGGTTGGAGGTGGGAGGTTGGATGCTCCAACCTCCAACCTCCAACCTCCAACCCTCCAACCCTACGGCCTGCTCGCCCCCACGTAGCGGCTCGCCCAGTAGGCGGCGGACAGGCTGGAGACGGTGACCCCACTGCTCGGATCGGAGGCGTGGATGAACTGGCCGCCTCCGATGTAGATACCGTTGTGAGACAGGCCGGGCATGTACGTGTTCTCGAAGAAGACGATGTCGCCAGGGCTCAGCGAGTCGCGGGGGATGCGCGGCCCGGCGCTCAACTGGCCCCACATCCCGCGCGGGATCGGGTTGCCGCTGATCTTGTAGATGTAGTAGACGAAGCCGCTGCAGTCGAACCCGGCCGGCGAGGTGCCGCCAAACACGTAGGCGTAGCCGCGGAACGCCATCGCGTTCTGGACCAGGGCGCTCCCCCGGCCACTCACCGCTGGCGGGGGCGCGGCCGGAGCCGGCCTGGCTGCCGCTGCCCTGGCGGCGGGCGCGGCCGGGGCGGGCCGAGGCGCGGGCGGCGGCGTCGGCGTGGGCTTCCTGGCGCCCGGGATGAGCAGCTTCATCCCAATGCGAATCACATCCGGGTCCGGCAGGTCGTTGAAGTCCAGGATGGGTCCCATGTCCACCTGGTACAGCGCGGCAATACCGGCCAGCGTCTCGCCCTTCTCTACCTCGTGCTCGAGGCCGGTGACCGGCGGGATGCGCAGCCTGGTGCCAACGGTGATAAGGTCGGCGTTGGCGATATCGTTGGAGTTCAGGATGGTCGGCGTGTCGATGCCGAAGAGCCGGGTCAACAGGTTGATCGTATCGCCGGGCTGGACCTCGTACTCGATCGTCCTGGGCTTCGGCTT
>JACQUR010000415.1 GCA_016210245.1 Chloroflexota bacterium | reverse complement strand
GCCGTAGGGGGCGACGGCCCGGTCTGCCCCTACGACCTCCACGCACAAGAACTGGACGGACCCGCCTGGCCCACCCCACTTGCCGCCCGGCTCGCCTTTCCCCTAAGCTCGGCGGGCGATGAACCTCCGCCGCCCCGATCGTCTGCCCCCCGTACCAACCACTCGTCTCGCTCATCCTGAGCCGGTCGAAGGCCCCCTGTTCATCCTGAGCCGGACGAAGCACCCACCCGAACCTGCCAAAGGGTCGCGCCTCGCTACCCGCCACTGGCCCCTGCTCGCCCTGGTGCTGGCGGCGGCGCTGGCGGTGCGGCTCGGTGTGATCCTCAGCCCTCTCGGCTGGCTGGAGGCCGATGAGGCGGTGGTCGGGCTGATGGCCCGCCACATCCTGGAGGGCGATCGCCCGGTCTTCTACTGGGGCCAGAGCTACATGGGCGCCCTGGAGGCCTACTCCGTCGCGCTCGCCTTCGCCCTGCTGGGCGCCAACACCTTCACTCTGAAGCTCGTGCCAGCCCTCTACTCCGTCGGCTTCGTGCTGCTCAGCTACCTGCTGGCCCTGCGCCTGTTCGGCCGCGGCCCGGCGCTGCTCTCGGCCCTCTACCTGGCGCTGCCACCTACTATGCTGGCCGTGTGGAGCGTCAAGCCGCGGGGCGGGTACGCCGAGCTGCTCTGCCTCGGCCAGGCGGCGCTGCTGCTGGCGCTGGCGTTGCCGGCGCAACGCCGCCAGGGGTGGTGGAGCGCCGGGCTTGGGCTGGTGGCCGGCCTGGCCTTCTGGACCAACCAGCTCGCCGTCCTCTACCTGGTGCCCATCGCCGCCTACCTGGGACTGCAGGTGCGGCAGCGCCTCGTGCTCCTGCTCCTGCCGGCGCTCCTGGGCTTCTGCCTGGGCGCGGCGCCGCTCATCGCCGACAACCTGAGCAACGACCTGGCCAGCGCGGACGCGCTGAAGGGCAGCGCCGTCACCCTGGCCGAGGTGCCGGGCAACGTGCGCGGGCTGTGGCGCCTGGGGTTGCCAGTCCTGGTCGGGCTGGGCCAGCCCACCAGCGACGTGGACCTGTGGCGAGCTGACTGGCCCACCCGCCCGGCCGGCAATCTCCTGGTCGCGCTCGCCGCCGACGCGCTGCTGGTGGCTGGCCTGTTCCCCTACCGGCGCACCCTGTGGGCTCTCGTGCGCGGCAAGGGCGTCGAGGCCACTGGCCCGGCCCTGCTGGTTGGCCTGTTCGGCGCGGCGGTCGTCCTCCTGCCGTTCACCCGCTTTGCCGAGCTGGTCACCGAGCCGCGGTATGCTCTGCCGCTGTACACCCTCGTGCCGCTGTACGCCGCTCTGGCCTGGCGCCTGCGTGCCCGCCGGCCGCTCTTCCTGGCCGCGCTCCTGGTGCCGCTCGCCCTCAATCTCTCCAACCTGGCGACCGCCGATCCGTGGCTCGGCCTGCCTACCACCGCCGGGCGAAGCACGCCCGAGAACCGCACCGAGCTGATCGCCTTCCTGGCCAGCCAGGACCTCACGCGCGTCTACGCCGACTACTGGCTCACCTACCCGCTCGCCTTCGAGAGCCAGGAGCAGATTGTGGCGAGCGTGCTCTCGAATGGATTCAACCGCTTCACCCCCTACGCTCACCTGGTGCATGTCGCGCCGCGCCCCGCCTTCGTGCTGGTCCACGGCAGTCGCGAGGCAGAGGCGTTCTACGCGCGGGTGCAGTCGGTGGGCGCCAGGGCGACGATTGCCCAGGTTTCGATCTATGATGTAGTACATGATCTCGATCCTCTCGACCCGCTGCGGCCGTGAGCCGTCCTGGGTCGTGCAGGCTGGATGTTGGATGTGCGAGTGCTCCTGCCCGCGCTGCTGTCGCTCGTCCTCGTTGCCCTCGCCTGCGCCCCCGCGCCCGGCCCACCCCCGCCTACCCCGCTCGCGCCCCCACCGACGGCCCCGACGCCCTCGCCCGAGGGCCGCGTGAGCGCCAGTCCCGGCCCGTCGGGACCTGAGCAGGCGCTGGTGAGCCGCGCCCGGGCCGATGTGGCCGCCCGCGCCGGGGTAGGGATCGACCAGGTCCAGGCAGTCCAGGTCGAGGAGCGCGAGTGGCGGGATGCGAGCCTCGGCTGTCCGGCGCCCGGCATGCTGTACGCCCAGGTCATCACGCCCGGCTACCTCGTCGTGCTCGAGGCTGGAGGCCGGCGCTTCGAGTACCACACCGATCGGGCCTCCAAGCTGGTGCTGTGCGAGGGCGGCCGGCCGGCCTGACCCGGGGCCAAGCCTACATCTTTCTCACACGGCCTTTGCTATAATGCTGCCGTACCAAGGTGCAGGGCCAGCCGGCCGGCCGGCCCCCTCTCTGTACTCTCTCAGTAGTGATGAAAGGAGGCGTTGCCGCTTGCCTACATACGTGTACGAATGTCAGGCGTGTGGCGGCACGCTGGAGCGGCGCCAGAGCTTCAGTGATGCCGCGCTGACCACTCACGAAGGGTGTGGTGGAAGCCTGCGCCGCGTGGTCTACGCATCCCCCGTGATCTTCAAGGGCAGTGGCTTCTACAACACGGACAATCGCTCCAGTTCGAGCGCCAACGGCGCCCCCTCCCCCAGCAAGAACGGCGCGAAGGCCGATACGGCCAAGTCGACGAGCGCCGGCGGCGCCACGGATAAGGCCGACAGCACGACCCCCGCGAAGAGTTCGGACTAGTACGCTGTGACTCGTGAAATGCTGGGTCCAGCCGCCGCTCTGAAGGGCGGGCCTGGAGGGGTCATCAGGCCCGCCCTTCAGAGCGGCGGAGAAGGAAGCCCTCAAATCATCAGTTGCAGACCACCAGGCCAGATCCGGCGTCGAAAGCCCAGCGTTCAGGGTCCGCTCGTGTCGCATCCGACGCTGGACGGTCACCCTTCGACCCCGGAGAGCGGGCTGTCCTGATCGCTTGCTTCGGGCCGGCCTGGCACGCTCTGTGCTGGCAGGGTTATGCCCTGCCATCGAGCCAGAGGCGAGCGAGGGAGTGTCATGAAGCAACCTGGGGAAGAGCAGCCCCGCCCCGAGCGGGCAGCGGAAGGTCACCAGCCAGGCCAGGCGGCCCTGGGAGTGCCGCTGGTGCTGGTGGTCGAAGATGAGCCCGCGATCGCCAGCCTGGTGGAGGCGTTGCTCCAGGACGAGGGCTACCGCACGCTGCGGGCTGAAACCGGGCGCGAGGCCGAGGCGTTGGCCCGCAGCGCGCAGCCCGACCTGGTGATCCTGGACTTTCGCCTCCCCGACAAAGACGGAGCGGAGGTGCTGGCTGCCTTGAAGGCTCAGCCTGAGACTGCGTCGATCCCCGTGATCGTGGCCTCTGCCTACACGCAGTTCCTCGGTTCGGAGGACCTCCTCCGCCAGGCGCGGATGGTTTCCAAGCCCTTCGAGGTGGACGAGTTGCTGGAGACCGTCGAGCGTACCCTGCAGGCCAGACCTGCTGGCCCATGACGCGCATCCTGGGTATCGAAACCTCGTGTGATGAAACCGCGGCCGCGGTGGTGCGGGACGGGCGCTTCATCGAGTCCAACCGCGTCGCCGCCCAGATCGAGCTGCACCGCCGCTACGGCGGCGTGGTGCCGGAGGTGGCCTCCAGAGCCCACCTGGCCACCATGCTGCCCGTGCTGCAAGAGGCGCTGGAGCAGGCGCAGGTCGGCTGGAGCGGGCTCGACGCCGTTGCCGTCACCTATGGGCCTGGTCTGGCGGGCGCGCTGCTGGTCGGCCTCAACGTGGCGAAGGCGCTTGCCTACGCCCGGGGCCTGCCGCTCATCGGCGTGAATCACCTGGAGGGCCACGTCTACGCCAACTGGCTGGTGGCGGATGGCGCCGTGGCCGACGGAACGCCCCCCTTTCCGTTCGTGTGCCTCATCGTCTCGGGGGGCCATTCGGACCTCGTCCTGGTGGAGCAGCACCTCCGCTACCGTCGCCTGGGCCGCACCAGGGACGACGCCGCGGGGGAGGCCTTTGACAAGGCGGCGCGCATCCTCGGCCTGGGCTACCCGGGCGGGCCGGCCATCCAGCAGGCCGCCGAGCAGGGCGACCGACGGCGCTTCCCCTTGCCTCGGGCGTGGCTCGCCGGCAGTTCCGATTTTAGCTTCAGCGGGCTCAAGACGGCGCTGCTGCGGCTGGTCGCATCGCTCGGCCAGCCGCTGCCGGTCGCCGACCTGGCCGCTTCGTTCCAGGATGCCGTGGTGGACGTGCTGGTGAGCAAGACCGTCCAGGCGGCCAGGGATACCAGCGCCAGGGCCATCACCCTGGGCGGCGGGGTCGCCGCCAATCTGCCCTTGCGCCAGCACATGGCAGAGCGCAGCCCGGTGCCCGTGTATTGCCCCCCGGTTCCGCTCTGTACCGACAACGGTGCGATGATCGCCGCGGCCGGGTTCGTCCGCTACCAGGCCGGCGCACGCTCGGGCCTGGACCTCGACGTGGTGCCCAACCTGCCCATCGCGTGAACGGGGGCTCGGGGCTGGGGGAGAGCTCCAGCCCTCACCCTGACCCTCTCCCAGGGAGAGAGGGAATCGGTTGCTGGCACCCCTTGCAGCCACGGGCCTGCTGCCCTAATATAGGGGCATGATTAGCACTCGCCAGGGCAGAGTGCTAAGATAAGCACCGGAATCCCCGGGGCATCCAGCGTGCAGGCAGTGCGTCTGGACGACGGGGGCATTCCCTAGAAACTCAGGAGGTGCAGGTATGGCTCTCAACCTACGGCCGCTGGGCGACCGCGTCGTCGTCAAGCCGCTCGCGCGCGAGGAGGTGACCAAGAGTGGCATCGTCCTCCCGGACACGGCCAAGGAGAAGCCCCAGCAGGGCGAAATCCTGGCCGTCGGCCCGGGCAGGACGCTGGACAGCGGCGAGCGCGTCACCATGGACGTCCAGGTGGGCGACAGGGTCCTGTTCGCCCGGTACGCGGGCACCGAGTTCAAGCTGGAGGACCAGGAGCTGTTGATCCTGAGCGAGAAGGACATTCTCGCGGTCCTGGTCGACGGCCAGAAGTAGCCGCGAGGTCGATTCAACCCATCTGGTGAGGAGGAAGCATGCCAGCCAAGCAACTCTCGTACAGCGACGAAGCCCGGCGGGCCCTCAAGCGCGGTGTCGACGCGCTGGCCGATGCCGTGAAGATCACCCTTGGCCCCAAGGGCCGCAACGTCGTGCTGGATAAGAAGTTCGGGCCGCCAACGATCACCAATGATGGCGTGACCATCGCCAAGGAGATCGAGCTGCAGGACCCGTTCGAGAACATGGGCGCCCAGCTTCTCAAGGAGGCCGCGACCAAGACCAATGACGTGGCGGGCGATGGCACCACCACCGCGACCGTGCTGGCCCAGGCCATCGTGGCTGAGGGCTTCAGGAACGTGACCGCGGGCGCCAATCCCCTGCAGTTGAAGCGAGGCATCGAGAAGAGCGTGCAGGCGGTGGTCGAGGAACTGAAGCGGAACAGCCTGCCGGTCAAGGGCAAGACCGAGATCGCCCAGGTGGCCGCCATCTCAGCCGCCGACGAGGAGATCGGCAACCTGATCGCCGAGGTGATGGACAAAGTCGGGAAGGACGGCGTCATCACCGTCGAGGAGTCCAAGACCCTCAAGTTCGAGACCGAGTACGTCGAGGGCATGCAGTTCGACCGCGGCTACATCTCCGCGTACTTCGCCACCAACCCGGACCGCATGGAGGCGGTGCTCGAGGACCCGTTCATCCTGATCACCGACAAGAAGGTTTCGGCTATCGCCGACATCCTGCCGGTGTTGGAGCGCATCCTCCAGGTCAGCAAGAACCTGCTCATCATCGCCGAGGATGTGGACGGCGAGGCCCTGGCCACGCTGGTGGTCAACAAGCTGCGCGGCACACTGAACGTGCTGGCCGTCAAGGCGCCGGGCTTCGGCGATCGCCGCAAGGCCATGCTGGAGGACATCGCCATCCTGACTGGCGGGACCGTGATCACCGAGGAGATGGGCCGCAAGCTGGATAGCGCCCAGGTCCAGGACCTGGGCCGCGCCCGGCGCGTGGTTTGCAACAAGGACGAAACGACCATCGTCGAGGGCCGGGGCTCCGAGTCGCGGATCAAGGCCCGCATCGCCCAGATCCGGACCCAGATCCAGGAAACCACCTCGGACTTCGACCGTGAGAAGCTCCAGGAGCGACTGGCCAAGCTGGCCGGCGGGGTGGCGGTCATCAAGGTCGGCGCTGCCACCGAGGTGGAGCTGAAGGAGAAGAAGCATCGCGTCGAGGACGCCCTGCAGGCGACCCGCGCTGCGGTGGAAGAGGGCATCGTCTCGGGTGGCGGGGTGGCCTACCTCAACGCCCTGTCTGCGCTCGACCAGGTCAAGCTGGAGGGCGACCAGGCCACAGGAGTGGACATTCTGCGCAAGGCGCTCGTGGAGCCGTTGCGCCGCATCGCCACCAACGCGGGCCTGGAGGGCTCGGTCATCGTCGAAGACGTCCGCAAGCGCCCGGTGGGCGAGGGGTTCGACGCCCTGCGCAGCGAGTACTGCAACATGGTGGAGCGTGGGATCATCGACCCGCTGAAGGTGACTCGCTCCGCCCTGGAGAACGCCGCGTCCATCGCCAACATGATCCTGACCACCGAGACGCTGGTCACCGAGATCCCCGAGAAGGAGAAGGCGATGGCGGCCCCGCCGATGCCGGAGTACTAGAGGGAGTCGACAGTCGACAGTTGACAGTCGACAGTACGCTGGACTGCCGACTGCCGACAGAAGGCTCCGGGGGGAGGGACGCACAGGCCGGGCGCCCCCCTCCGGCGAGCAGGGGGAGGGGCTGTGCTCCTCCCCCTGCTCGCGTTCACGTCGCCCTTGACAGCCGTGGGTGAATGCGCATACTCCTCCGTCTGGCTCAGGAGGAGTGGTCGATGCCCAAAGACCTGCGAAGCTATCTGCGGCTGCTGGCCGAGCGGCGGCCCGAGGACTTGCTGATGGTGGACGAGCCGGTCGATCCGGTGCATGGCGCCAGCGCCCTGGTAGAGGCGCTGGAGCGGCAGCAGCGCTACCCCGCGGTGCTGTTCCGCCAGGTCAAGGGCTCCGACATCCCGTGTCTGCTCAACCTGGGGGCCTCGTTCGAGCGCATGGCCCTCGCCCTGGACGAGCAGCCCAGCCTGCAAGCCATGGAGGAGGAGCTGGCGCGGCGGGAGCAGCAGCCCGTGGCGCCGGTGATCGTCGACCGCCGGGACGCGCCGGTCAAAGAGGCGGTCTATACCGGCGACCAGGTGGACCTGGGGAGGCTGCCCGTCCTCCGCCACAACGAGCTGGACGCCGGGCCGTACGTGGATGCGGCCACGGCGATCATGGTCCAGTTGGGGAGCGGAGTTTGCAACATGGGGCTGTATCGGCACCAGCTCCACGGCAAGAACCGACTGGGAGTGTTGATCAACCCCAACAACCACGGCCACTACATCCGCTCCGAGTACGAGGAGGCGGGCAAGCCCTGCCCGGTGGCGCTGGCGATCGGCCACCACCCCTGGTTCATCGCGGCCGGGGTGTCGCGCCCCGAGGGGCCAGGCCAGGAGCTGGAGCTGGCCGGGGCGTTCCTGGGCGAGCCAGTGGAGCTGGTGCCAGCCGAGACCCAGGAACTGCTGGTCCCGGCCCGGGCGGAGATCGTGCTCGAGGGCTACATCCCGCCGGGCGAGCGCCAGTACGAAGGGCCGTTCGGCGAGTGGCCCGGCTACTACTACAAGCACGGGCCGGAGCCCTGCATGGTCGTGACGGCCATCACCACCCGCCGGCGCCCGATCTACCACAGCATCTTCAACGCCCATCCCGACCACACCATCTTCGGCTGCGCGCCCCGCCTGGGCTCGCTCCTGCGCCGCATCAAGGGGGCCGTGCCGGGCGTCAAGGCGGTCAGCCTGCCCGCCTCGGGCGGCTGTCGGACCTTCTGCTACCTCTCCATGAAGAAGCGCTCGGAGGGCGAGCCCAAGCAGGCTGCCCTGGCCGCCTTCGTCATCGACAGCGCCATTCGCCACGTGGTGGTGGTGGACGAGGACATCGACGTGTTCGACGAGCAGCAGGTCCTCTGGGCGATGGCCATGCGCTTTCAGGCCGACCGCGACCTGGAGATGATCCGCAACACCCTGGGTGGGTACCTGACGCCCAGGGCCTATGGCTACAACCGCCTGGAGAAGGGTCCCCTGGGAACCAAGTTGATCTT
This sequence comes from Chloroflexota bacterium, assembly GCA_016210245.1. GTDB lineage: Bacteria > Chloroflexota > UBA6077 > UBA6077 > JACQUR01 > JACQUR01. The sequence goes on along the minus strand of JACQUR010000415.1, from coordinate 603 downwards.
CGACTGCACCCGGCCGCTGCCCCCCTACGAGTTCCCCGCCGAGGCCCACGCGCCCGAGGCCGCGGTCGCCAGGGCTAACCTGAAGGCGCTCAAGCCGTTTGACCTGGCGGTGCTGTAGCCTGGTTGGCTCTGCCCAGCGTATGACTCGAACATTGGCTCCCGCTTCAGGTAGGCCAGGACCGCGGAGGCGTCCAGCACAACCTCGGACTCACGCCTGGGCTTCACGTCGAGCTTCCTCGCGCCGCTCCCGGATGAGTTCGGCTGCCAGGCTTCCTTCTACCGGCTCGAAGAGCGCCCAGAGATCCTCTTCCACAGCTCGCCGGGGGCGCAGCACCAGCCGGTCCCCTTCTGCCCAGGCGACCAGAGCATCCCCCGGCTTGAGACCCAGGGCCTTGCGTAGCGCAGATGGAATCACCACCCACCCCTGGGTGTCCAGGCGCAGCGATCTGGCTAGCCTTGCAGGTCGTGCCATGTCTCCATCGTGTAACACCAGGACCTGGCTAGACGAGTAGGCGGAGCGTGGATGGCTCATACCTGGGGGGGGGCGGGCGTCTCTGCCCGCCCCACCGCCAGGGGCTCACCCCTTCCGTCCAGCGCCGTGGC
>JACQUR010000414.1 GCA_016210245.1 Chloroflexota bacterium | reverse complement strand
GTCGAAGGACCTCACGGTCGCGGCTCGGATACCACCTCTCACTTGACGGGTAACAGAGTACTAGCGCTGCGCGCGTGGGCGCCGCTCGCGCTCCTGGCGCTGTCGGGCGAGTTGGTCCACCATCCCCTTGGCCTGGAGCAGCCACGCCATGTTGAGCACGATCAGCGTGGCCGACACCAGCAGGACGATCAGCAGGACCGCCCAGACAGGAAGGTTGCCGAAAATCGGCATGGTCTGCTCCTTGCCCCCACACCAATGATACCAGTGGGAGGGATGGCCGTGCGTAACCGTTCAGGTGGGGGCATGAAGCTAGGACTGGTGCGCCGTCAGGCGTCGAGGGACCTTGTCGGTCCGAGCCGCGACCGTGAGGGAGCGCGGACCCCCGGTATCAGTAGCCCGTGTAGCGCGTGTAGCGCAGCAGGCTGAAGGCGGCGTTGGCCAGCCAGAACAGCGCCACCAGCGTGCTGCCCCGCCAGGAGCGTGCGAGCGCGCCGAGGATGGGAATGGTCACCACCGCGACCGGCAGCACGGTGTGGAGATGGTACTGGGGATAGGCGGGCGCCCAGGTCAACGGGGGGAGCGCGGAGGTGGCCAGCGCCGCCGCGGCGCTGGCCCAGAGCGCGCCCGGTACCGTGCGCAGCGCCGCCCGGCAGGGCGCATACGCCAGCCCGGCGAGCCAGACCACCCAGAAGAGCGGCGGGTACGTGGACAGGTTGAGCCCGAACACGGCCTGCAGGTTGTCTCCCGCGCCGAGGGCTGTCTTCTGGAGCACGAGCCCCGGGTGGGCCAGGACCATGCCGACGAGTCCGCCGCGCTGGCTCGGCGGACCAAAGTAGGCGGCACCATCGCGCTCGGCGCAGTCCTCCGTGTGGACGGCCCGGCACTCGGGCGTGAGCCAGGGAACAGGCGTGCTGTTCAGGAAGGTGGAGACGCGATAGTACTCGACGCGCGCAGCATCGGCGCCAGCAAGCCGCGGTGCGGCCGCCAGGACGGCGACCGCGGCCAGCAGACCGACACCGTAGAGCAGGTGGACTCCGGTTGCCCGGTAGCGCGGCATGGCCACGGCGAAGGCGAGCAAGAGGGCCGCGAACACGAGGCTCTCGGTGCGGCTCCCGGCGCCAAGGGCGAGTGCCCCGAGCACCCAGAGCACCGACCGGACCGTCCACACCTGGCTGCGATTCGACGCGGCGATCCAGAGCCAGTGCGCGGCCAGGAGGAAGCCAGCGCTGCTCCCCAGCACTGTGGGGATATTGCGATAGTGGTGGATCGAGTGGTTGATGGGGAGCAGGAGGAATAGCAGCAGTCCGAACACCTGCCAGCGCGGCTGGGTGGCAAAGGCCAGTCGAATCAGGAGGGCGTACGCCGCAAACTGAAACAAGCTCGCCAGGAGATAGACGACGTTGACCACCTCCTGCGGGTTCTCGTCCAGGAGGAGGAACGGAGCGGTGAGCACCACTGGAAGCGGGGGCCGTTTGAACGCCTCACTCCAGTCGCCCACGAGTATCCGTCGAGCGACTTCCACCACAGGCCCGTTCATCCACAGCTCTGTTCCCTGGTGAGCAAGCACGAGCAGACGTGTGACGAGCCAGAGGAGGAGCGCCACGAGATAGGTTGAGTCCAGCGGAGCGGAAAGACCCGGGGATGCGCTGCTACCTGTTTGCGCGCCAGCGATCGATCTTGTCATATCCGATTGGGTCTCGTATGCAGAGCGTATCCGATGGCAAAGTCTTGGGTCAATCGGAGGCCCCTTCTCCGGGTGCATCGGGCGCTTTTTTCATCCGGGGGGACACGGCTATACTCCGCAGTGCGCCTGGCCGCTCGGCCAAGCATCGACGCTGGAGCGGCCGTGGCTCCCCAGCCACCAGGAGAGTTTCCTATGGCACCATCGATACTTCTCACCCGCGGGGAGATTGGAGTGAGGGCATACTCCGCGACTCGGGCGGGTACGGCCGCTAGGAGAGTCACGTTCACGCTTTCCATTTATGTTCGCGGCACTCGGCCTGACGTTCTTGGCAGGCTCTCTGGTGCCCGTGGATGGGTTCCAGGCCCAGGTTGGCCAGCTTCTTCCCGGCAGACAGGGAGGCTTCTACACGCAGGAGTTCTTTCGGAACATCGGTGAGCGTCTCCGTCTCTCAGGCTTGGTGCTGCTGCTCGCAGCAGCAGTGGTACAGGTGATGGCGCGCTCGTTTCAAGACTTCCTGGAAGAGGCTGTCGTCTCTGCACCAGCCCTCGTGGGCGCAATCCGCGGTGGGTTGCGTACGATGTTCCTCCCCCAATACCGACTTTGCCTGGTCGGCGCGATACTGATTGTGCTGATCGGGACAGTCGCTCGTGTGTCCTTTCTCTCGCAGCCCGCTCGCTACGATGAGGCGCACACTTTCAACGAGTTTGCGTCGCGGCCACTCTACTACGCGCTCAGCTTCTACCCGGAGCCGAACAACCAGCTCTTCCACACGCTGCTGGTCCACATCAGTTCCATGCTCCTTGGCAACCAGCTCTGGGCCATTCGTCTGCCCGCACTGGTGGCCGGGATCCTCCTCGTCCCAACGACGTACGTGCTGGGGCACCTGCTCTACGGACGGAGCGCGGGATTGCTTGCCGCGGCGGCTGTCGCTGGCTCCTCCTTCCTGGTCGAGTACTCAACGAATGCGCGCGGCTACACGCTGCTGACACTCCTCTTCCTCGCGACCCTGTCTTTGGTCGCCTACGCGCGACAGACGGGCAACCGGGCCGCCCTGCTGGTGAGCGCCATACTCGCGGCGCTCGGCTTCTATACGATCCCGACCATGCTCTATGCTTTCGCGCCCATCCTGGCATGGGCAGTTGTGTCCATCCTGACTGCCCCTACCCGGGAAATCGGGCGCCGTGGACAGGAGTTGGGCCTATTCGTCGTCCCGCTCGCCATCACGGGCATACTGGTCTTCTTGCTCTACTTGCCGGTGATCCTCGTCTCGGGCCCCGAGAACCTTCTGTCCAACAGATTCGTCACCCCGCTTGGCTGGGATCAAGTGCTGGCAAGTCTCCCGGGCTCGCTTGCATCGACGTGGTCGTTCTGGAACCGCGATGTGCCCGGGGTCATTTCCGTCGCCTTCGCTGCCGGGGTTGTGGTTGCAACCGTATTTGTTCAGGACACCGGGCGGGGAAGAGTGCCGCTTCCCCTCCTGGCGGTAGGGTGCTGCGTGTCTCTGGTTCTCGCGCAGAGAGTCGTTCCATTCGAGCGGGTATGGATATTCCTTCTGCCGTTGTATTTCCTGGTCGCTTGCTCGGGCATCGTCTGTGTGGCGAAGGTCGTTGGCGCGCGACTTGAGCAGCGTGGAAAAGCCATCCAAGCTGCAGCCGTGGCATCTGTCGCGCTCGCGGTACTCATGAGCGCGCACGTCCTGGTGAACCGCTCTGTGCTGTACTCCAGTGAAACAGGCAACTTCCAGGATGCTGAGGCGATAACCGTAACGGTGAGGGATATCGTTCAAGCTGGTGATAGGGTGCAGACGATCGTGCCTGCCTCGCTGCCTCAGATCCAGTACTACTTCAAGAGGCACGGGCTCGATCCGAGCCTCCTGGTGCGCGACGCGGAGCCGGGCGGTCGCCTCTTCGTCATTGCTCCACAGCCGCCTCCGGCGAGCCTGTCCACGGAGCTCCAAGCTGTAGGGATCACCCTTGAGAACTGGGTCGCGTCGAAGCCAGTTCGGCAGTACGAAACGGCCGTGCTCTACGAGCTTACTCAGCAGCAGTAGGGTCAAACGCTGCTCGATGCCTCACCTGCAGGGCCCCTTTGTGTTTGACAACCCGGAATGGGCTACTTCAATGATCGGGAATGGATCGGGAATGGCCCACCCGGTGCGTCCCAGACCTCGTCCATGAGGCTGACCACCAGCCCGACGACCGCCTCTGGCCCGTCCCGAGATGCTTCGAGCGTCCTGCTGCGCAGGCTGTCTCCGTCCATGCCACCATACTGCACGACCGCTCAGGCCCCGGTCAACCGCTTACACCGGCCGGTCCTGGTACCTTGGTAGTTACAGACAGGTGTGCAATACCGCCACGCTGGCTCCGGCCAGACATGGGAATCGCCTACGAGTTCGATCCGTATTTCGTCCTCTCCATGTCGCGTGTCGACCCGCTGCCCCACCAACTGGAAGCGGTGTACGACTACCTGCTCAAGCTATCGCAGGTCCGGTTTCTTCTGGCCGCCGACGCCGGGGCCGGCAAGACGATCATGGCGGGGCTGCTGATCCGCGAGTTGAAGCTCCGTGGGCTGGCCGAGCGCATCGTGGTGGTGTGCCCAGCCAACCTGACCTTCCAGTGGCAGCGCGAGCTGAAGGAGAAGTTCGACGAGCCTTTCCTGGTCCTGCTCCGGGAGGTGGAGCGCCTGGCCAGCGTGCTGGTCCTGCCCCACCCCGAGCGCGAGCAGCCCGAGGTGCGGCTGATCGAGGTGAAAGGCATCGGCGGGGTGACCGGAACGGTCTGCTCACCCCCAACGAGAAGCGCGTGGCGGAGGACGGCCGCGACGGCTGCTGGCTCTACGTGGTCACCCACTGCCGCGCCAAGCCGAGGCTCCAGTTGCCAATCAAGGACCGGGCCCGCCTGGACTGGCACAAGGCAAGCAGGGTGGACCACTATTATCTTAACGCGAGGGCCGTAGCCCGGCCGACGGAGCTACGGGAGGATGCAGCGGAGTACGGAAGATGAAAGCAGGCAGGACCCTTTCCCAGGAGACGTTGGACGAGATCGTCCGCCGCGTCGTGGAGGTGGCCAGGCCAGAGAAGATTATCCTGTTTGGCTCCGCCGCCCGGGGGGAGATGGGACCGAACAGTGATGTAGACCTGCTCGTGGTCAAGTCCGGCGCCAATCAGCTCGACCTGGCCCGACGGATTTACATGAACCTGTTTGGGGTAGGAAAGGCGGTGGACGTTATCGTCGTGACTCCCGAGGATATCGAGCGGTACCGCGATGCGATCGGGCTCGTCATCGAGCCCGCCTTACGGGATGGGAAGGTCGTCTATGCCGCCGAAACGCTACCCGCCGAATGATCCCAGGGAATGGCTGAACCGAGCGAAGAGCAATCTGGCGAGAGCCAAGGGCGCGATTAGCATTCCGGAGGTGTACCTTGAAGACCTCTGCTTTGACGCGCAGCAAGCTGCTGAAAAGGCTACCAAGGCCCTCCTGATCTCGCTGCGCGTGCGGTTCCCTCGCACCCACGATCTGACTGAGCTGGTGACCCTGGTCGAACAGGCAGGCCAGGCTGTTCCCCAGGTGATCAAGCGAGCGGGGAGTCTGACGCCCTACGCAGTTGTAGCCCGCTATCCCGGCGTCGCCGCGCCAGTCACCCAGCCAGAGTACGCGGAGGCCGTGGCGATTGCAGAAGCCGTCGTCCAGTGGGTTGAGGAGCAACTCAGCCAGGCGCCATGATCTCCAAGGAACGCAAGCGCCTGGCAGAAGTGGACTTCCGAGTTCGTGCTCCTCCACACTCCTGTTCGCCCAGTGCTGAAACAGCGCGAGCTGGTGGAAGCCCGGATTTGACCGGCGCCCCGGCTTCCCGCACAATCTTGTGTCCTTACCGAACTCCCTTCAAATGGAGCGCCGCTGGTGGTTGGTGACACATCATGAGGATCCTCTTCATCAGCCCCCGCTCGGCCTGGGTGCGCTACAACCTGCTGGCCTCGCTCCGCGCCATGGGCCACGACGTGGTCGCCTGGGACTGGGGCGGGGGCTGGCCACTGGCCACGCCCGGCTGGCAGGAGCGGCGCCAGCGCCTGGGCGAGCGCCTGGTCCAGGTCGCCCGACGCGCGCAGCGCCAGCGGCCCTTCGACCTCGTCTTCTGCTACCTGTACGCTACCGTGGTGGGGCCGGAGGCAGTGCGGGAGCTGCGCGGCCTGGGCGCGCCGGTGGTCAACTTCAGTTGCAACAACGTCCACCAGTTCGACCTGGTGGCCGAGCTCGCGCCCCACTTCGACGCCTGCTACGTGCCCGAGCGCTCCGCCCTGGGTGACTACCAGGCCGTGGGAGCGCATCCGATCCACCTGGGCATGGCCGCCAACCCGGCCTTCTACCGGCCCTACGGGCTTGCCCCCGAGTTCGACGTCACCTTCGTCGGCCAGCGCTACGCGGACCGGGCCGACTACGTGCTGCACCTGAAGCAGCAGGGGGTGGACGTGCGCGTGTGGGGGGCCGGGTGGCGCAGGGGCGTGGACCCGCGCGGCGCGGTCGGCGCGCTCCTGTCCGTGGTCGAAGACGAGGGCCCGCGGGCGCTGGCCGAGGCGGCGGGAGCCAGACTGCGGCGGGTGCTGTGGCGCGCGCCCGCGCCCGGGGGCACCGGTATGGCCGGGCCGAGCCTGGGCGACCAGGAGCTGCGGCCGATCGCCGGGCACCGCCTGGTGCAAGCCGACATGGTCCAGCTCTTCAGCCGCAGCCGGATCAGCCTGGGCTTCGCCACCGTGGGCGACAGCCACCGCGCGGGCCGGCGGCTGACGCAGGTGCGGCTGCGCGACTTCGAGGCGCCGATGAGCGGGGCGTTCTACGTCACCGAGCACCAGGAGGAGCTCCTGGAGTACTTCGAGCCCGGCCGCGAGCTGGAGACCTACGTTGATCGCGAGGACCTGCTGGACAAGGTGCGCTTCTACCTGCGCCATCCGGAGCGCGCGGCGGCCATTCGACAGGCCGGGCACGCGCGCGCCCAGGCAGAGCACACCTGGGCGCGCCGTTTCGAGGCGCTGTTTGCAGTGCTGGGGCTACGAAACCAGAAGGCAGTAGGCAGTAGGCAGTAGGCAGAAGGCAGAAGGCAGTGGGCAGTGGGCAGTGGGCAGTGGGCAGTGGGCAGCCGGTGTAGGGGCGGACCTGCGTGTCCGCCCCGTCTCCGCGTCTCCGCGTCTCCGCGTCTCCGCGTCCGTCTCCGCGTCGCTGGCGGCTGACAACTGACGGCTGAGTGCCTACCAGGGGGGAGCTTGTTGCACCGGTTCATCGTCGCGCTCGATCTCGCGCTTGCCGCGCTGGTGGGGCTGGTGGGCCTGGGCTCGTTCTTCGCTCGGGCAGCGGCTGCCCGGCGCCGCGGCGGGGCTTCGGCGTCTTGCGACCGCCGGATCCTGTATCTCGGGTCGGGCAACATGGACCAGGTGGGCCCCCGCAATGGGGTGAACCTGTTCCTGAAGGGCGAGAGCAGCGACTTCGACGGCTTCTTCAGCCGGGTCTACAACGTCTCCTTTCCGGCCGGCCAGCGCAAGGTCTGGCACCTGACCGAGCGGCACACGCTCATCGACTACGACCTGCCAGCCGCCGTCGCCGTCCGAGGGCTCGGGCTGCGCGCGCTCTCGGTCGCGCTGCGCGAGGTGGCGTTTCTCCACTGGGCCCTGCGGTTCGCGCTGCGGCAACAGGTCAGCGTCATCGAGGCCACCAACCCGTACCTGCAGGGGCTCAACGCGTACCTGCTGGCGCGCGCGTGCCGCCTGCCCTACGCCATCCTGATCACGCGCGACTACGATTTCGACTACCGGACCATCGGCAAGCTCGCCTTCCCCACGGTCTTCCCCACGCGCCGCCGGGAGAAGCTGGTGGAGCGGTGGGTGCTCGGGCACGCGGACCTCGTGCTGGCCGATCGCGGGTACTACCTGCGCTACGCGCTGGCCAATGGCGCCCCGCCCGCGCGCTGCCGCCAGACGCGGGTGGTGGTGGACGAGGCGTACTACACCGACCCCGCGAGCCGCCCGCCGGTCCGGGAAGCGCTGGGGCTGGCGCGCGGCAAGCTGCTCCTCCACCTCGGCCGCCTGCAAGCCGACAAGCTGCCGGGCGACGTGGTGCGCTGCCTGGCCCTGGTGCGGGCGCGCGGCCTCGAGGCCGAGCTGGCGTTCGCCGGGGACGGAGAGCTGCGCCCCGAGCTGGAGCGGCTGGCAGAGGAGCTGGGCGTGCGTCCATACGTGTACTTCCTGGGCGCCCAATCGCTGGAGGTGCTGCCGAGTCTCATGAGCTCGGCCGAGGCGATCGTGTGCGCCCACATGGGCTACACGCTGCTCGAGGCGGCGCTCTCCGGGCGGCCGATCGTGACCTACGAGTACGAGTGGCACCCGGAGATCATCGAGCACGGCCGGACGGGGGTGCTGGTCCCGTTCCGAGACGTCGGCGCGATGGCAGACTGGGTGGTGCGCCTGCTCTCCGAGCCCCAGCTCGCCGACCGGCTCGGCCAGGCCGCGCGCGCGTTCGTGCTGGAGCGCCACCAGCGCGCGCCGGTCATGGCCGACTACCAGCGCTTCTTTCGGACCGTCCTGCAGCCGGCATCCAGGGAGTGCTGAGCGATGAGTGCTAGCCACGGACTCGGGCCAACGAGATCTTCCACACGAATCACTCAGCACTCAGCACTCAGCACTCGGCACTCGTCCTGGCCGCTGCTCATCTTCCTGGTTGCGTTTGGCCTTCGCGCGGTCGTGGCCGTGGCCCTGTTCGCGTACGGCCAGGCCACTGGCAACGGAGGCATCTTCTTCGACGACGAGCAGGCCTACCGGTTTGCTGCCACTGCCCTGGCAGGCATCTGGAAGGGAGAGGTCGCCCCGTCCGTCCTGGAGCAGCAGGAACTGCTCAGTGCCTATCTGTACCTCGCGGCCGCGCTCACGCTCGTCACGGGGCCCAGCCTGGTGGCGCTCAAGCTGCTCAGCGCGGTCTTTGGAGCAGCACTGGCCGTGGTCGTCTACAAGCTGGCGGAGCACGTGGCGGGCGCCGTGCCGGCCAGGCTCGCCGGCCTGCTGGCGGCCGGCCTGCCGGGATTGGTCTTCTGGTCGAGTCTGGCGCTCAAGGAGTCGTTCGTCCTGCTCTGCCTGGCGCTCAGCCTCCTGGCAGCGCAGCGCTTCTGGCGCAGTGGGTCGCCCGGCCATGCCGCGCTCCTGCTGGTGGCGCTGTACGCGCTAGCCACGGTGCGCCACTTCGCCTTCTTCACCGTCGCCGCGCTGCTGGGCCTGAGCTACTTCCTGCAAGCGCTTGCACCAGGTCCAGAGGCAGGAGCCCACCGCCCGGCGGGCTCCTCGCTTCGGTCGCTCGGCTTTCGGCCCTGGACCTGGCACACCTCGCGATGGTCCTCCCTTCGGCGCGAGCTGGGCCTCTGGGGAGCGATCCTGGCGTTGTCCAGCTTCCTTGGCCAGGGGCCGCTCGGGTTCCATTTCTGGAACGGCGTGCTGATGCCCGAGACGACAGCCTACCGGCGGCTGGTGGGGGCGACGGGAGCCGAGACGAGCATCGTGGCGGTGCCAGTGCCCGCGCAGGCAGAGGGCGGGAAGCGGCTGCCACCCGCCCCGCTGGAGGCCGAACCGACCACCGTCGCGGCGCCGGTGTGTCTGGCCGGCCCTTTCCAGGCCAACACGCTGGTCACCACGACCTGGGGCTCGAGTAGTCCGCGGGTGGCGCGCGTGGTCGAGCGCCTGCAGGATGGCAGGTATCACATAGAGTTCGATGATGGCCGCTCGGCCACGGTGGACGAGCAGGCGCTGTGCGGCCTGTCGGCTCTCGGTTGGCAGGCGACCATCGCTCGCCTCCTGCCCACGCCCGACAGCGGGCTGTTCGCCGTACTGTTCGCGCCGCTGCCGTGGGCCGCCCGCAGCCTGCAAGAGAGGCTGCTTGCGCCCGACATGCTCCTGTGGTACGGGCTGCTGCTCCTGGCGCCCCTCGGGCTGTTCTGTGCGCGCCCGGAGGCGCGTCGCATGGTGAGCCTGCTGGCGCTGCTGGCGATCGCGTTTACGATCATCCTGGCCCTCTCAGAGGGCAACCTGGGCGGCATCGCGCGCCACCGCGGCCAGGTGCTCCTGCCGGTCCTCATCCTGGCCTCCGCAACGCTCGAGCGGCTGCGCCAGGCCTGGCTGGAACGTGAGCGAAAGTCCCAGGGCCCAGCTCCCGAGTCCCGAGCCCATGCCTGACCACCGCCTGCCGCCAACCCAGGGCGGACACGCAGGTCCGCCCCTACTGCCGACTGCCGACTGACATGCCGACCATCAGCGTGGTGATCCCCACCTACAATCGGGCGAAGTACCTCGTCCAGGCCGTGGAGAGCGTGCTCGGCCAGACGTTCCGCGACTTCGAGCTCATCGTCGTGGACGACGGCTCGACCGACGACACGGCGCACGTCCTGGCGCCCTACGCGGACCGCCTGAGCTACGTCTACCAGCGGAACCGGCGCGAGGGCGCGGCGCGGAACACGGGCATTCGACTGGCCAGGGGTGACTACGTCGCGTTCCTGGATTCGGACGACCTGTGGCTGCCAGGCAAGCTGGCGCAGGACCTGGCCGCGTTCCAGGCCGCGCCCGACAGCGGCCTGGTGTACTCCGCGGCCGAGTTCGTCGCCGACGACGGCTCGGTCCTTCGCCGCCGGCTCCCGCACCCCGAAGGGGACGTGTTTGCGCGGCTGGCGCTGGAGAACTTCATTCCACTGTCCACCGCCACGGTGCGCCGCGCGTGCCTGCGCGAGGCAGGGGGCTTCCGCGAAGATCCGGACCTGTCCGGGACGTACGACTGGGAGCTGTGGGTCCGTCTGGCCGCCCGTTACCGCTTTGCCTACGGCCCCCGCGTCGCTACCCACATTCGCGCCCATGCAGGTAATATGCTGAGCGACGCCTCCCACATGGAGCGAGCCATGCTGCGCGGCGTGGAGTTGGTGCTGGCCAACCCGACGCTGGGCGAGCGCGTGGCGGGACGGCAGGCGCGAATCCGGGCCAGCATGTACTATCACATCGGCGTGAACCACTACTCGAATGGCCACATGGCGCGCGCCCGCCACTACTTTGCGAAAGCAGCGCGAACCTGGCCCCAAGATGCGCTCACGCCGCGCCTGGCCATCGCCTGGGCCAAAACCCTGGTCGGCGCGCGTGGCGCCCTGGCCCTGCGGCGGGCCAGGCGGATTTTGGATTTTGGATTTTGGATTTTGGATTGAGGACGCGGTTGCGCGTGCTCTTTGCCCGCAACCTGTTCTTTCCCGAGGACCTGGGAGGCAATCGCTATCCCTATGAGGTCTGCCGCCGCCTTGCGTCCCGCGGACACCAGGTGACCGCGCTGGTGCCCCGCCTCCGCGTCTCGGGCCGCCTGCCGCCGCCGGGTGTGTGCCTGCGCACCTATCCGGTGAGCCGGCGCCACCCGTTGCTCACCCACGCCACGAACGTGCTGGGAGCGCGCCTCGCCGCCCGCGCGCTCTCGGCGGCCGACTATGACGCCGCCCTGGTCGGGTCCTACGACGTGGCCCTGGCGCTCGGTGCAACTCCGCACTTGCGGCAGCTTCCGCTGGTGTTCACGTATCATTCAGAGTTCTTCTCGGTCTGGGCTCGCGGCTTACGGGACGGCCGGGGTGGGTGGCGCGCCGTGGCGGGTGGGGCAGTGGCGCACTACATGCGCTGGGTCGAACGGAACGTCCTGGAGCGAGCAGATCGCGTGGTGGCCGTGAGCCGCTATTCTCAGGAGCAGATCGTGGCCGCCGCGCCGAGTGTGGACGCGCGGGTGCGCCTCATCCCCACAGGAGTAGATACGACGTTCTTCTGCCCAGCCTCGGATCGCCACACGGCCCGCGTGGCGCTCGGGGTGCCGGACACGACGCCGGTCCTTGTGGCCGTGGGCCGCCTCACGCCGGTCAAGCGCTTCCACGCCCTGGTCCAGGCCGTGGCGCTGCTGCGCGAGCGCGGCGTCCATTGCCGGCTCTGGCTGGTGGGCGATGGCCCGCTGCGCCACGACCTGGAGGCGCAGGCCCGGCGGGCAGGGCTGGACGACCGGGTGCGGTTCTGGGGCTACGGCGACGAGGCGCAGGTGCGGCGCCTGGCGCAGGCTGCGGACCTCCAGGTGTGCTCGAGCGAGTTCGAGCACCACAGCCTGGCGATCCTGGAGGCGCTGGCCTGCGGCACGCCCGTGGTCGGCACGCCCTATGGCGGCACGCCCGAGATCCTGCAGCCCATCGACCCGCGCCTGGTCCTGCCGGGCGGCGCGCCCGAGCAGATCGCCGAGCGGGTGGAGCACCTGCTCCAGCAGCCTGGCGAGCTGCAGGCCCTGCGGGCCGCCTGCCGCCGCGCAGCCGTGGAGCGCTACGACTGGGACCAGGTGGTGGCGCGGCTGGAGGTTGTGCTGGGCGAGGCGGCCACTCGCGGAGTGCTGAGTCCTGAGTCCTGAGTGCTGAGTGATGGCTGAATGATGAGTGATGATAGGTCTGCCCTTCAGGGCAGCGACACGTGGTCGGCGCTCACCAATGCGCCGCTTGCCAGCGTCCCCAATCCAAAATCCAAAACCGAAAACCTAAAATCCCCAGTGGGCGTGGCGGCGATCGGGTGCGGGTACTGGGGGCCGAACGTGATCCGCAACCTGGCGGAGCTGCCCGGCTTCCGCCTGCGGGCGATCTGCGACCTGAGCCGCGAGCGGTTGGAGGCCATCGGGCGGCGCTACCCCGCCGCGTGGGCCACGACCCGGTACGAGGAACTCCTGGGCGATCCCGAGATCGAGGCCGTCTACGTGGCCACCCCGGTCTCGACCCACTACCCCCTGGTCCGCGCTGCCCTGCGGTCCGGCAAGCACGTGCTGGTGGAGAAGCCGCTGGCCACCAGCGTCGAGCAGGGCGAGGAGCTGTGCGAGCTGGCCAGCAGCGCCGGGCGCACCCTCATGGTCGGGCACACCTTCGTCTACAGCCCGCCGGTGCGCAAGGTGAAGGAGCTGCTGGATACGGACGTCCTCGGCCAGGTCTTCTACATCGACATCGCGCGCGTGAACCTGGGCCTTTTCCAGAAGGACGTGAGCGTGCTCTGGGACCTGGCGCCCCACGACCTGTCCATCCTGCTGTACTGGCTGGGCTGCGCGCCGCTGGACGTCAGCGCCCGCGGGCGCTCCTTCGTCAAGGACGGCCTGGACGACGTGGCCTTTCTGACTCTCCAGTTCCCGAACGAGGTGCTGGCGCAGCTCCACGTGAGCTGGCTGGCCCCCTCCAAACTGCGGCGCACGACCATCGTGGGCAGTAAGCGCATGGTCGTGTATGACGACGTGGAGGCGGTGGAGAAAGTCAAGGTCTTCGACCGGGGCGTCGACCGGGTGCCCGAGTCCTTTGGCGAGTTCCAGCTCACCTATCGCTCCGGCGACGTGGTGAGCCCCAAGATCGAGAACACGGAGCCGCTCTACCTCCAGTGCAGCCACTTCCTGGAGTGCATCCGGACCGGGTGCCGCCCGCTCACCGCCGGGCCCGATGGGGTGGAGATCATCCGCATCCTTGCAGCAGCGCAGCGCTCGATGAATAACGGCGGGGCCATCGAGCCCGTTCAACCTCGGAGGCGGAGCTGCTAGCCCACCCCAGGCGCCGACCCGCAGGCAACCAGCGCTGCCCACGCTGGTATACTGAGTGGCCGTAGCCTCGCCTGGAGAACCGGTTCGTGACCACCACTCGTTCTGCCTTGATCGCTCCGCGTCTGGATGCCGTGGAGAAGGTGACCGGGGCGGCCACCTACGCCGCCGATCTCGCTCGCCCGGGGATGCTGTGGGCGAAGGCGCTGCGCAGTCCGCTGCCCCATGCGCGCCTCATGGCCATCGACGTGCGCCGCGCGCGCGCCCTGCCGGGTGTCCACGCCGTGCTCAGCGGGGCCGACCTGCCGGAGGTGCTGATGGGCCGCTCCACGCGGGACATGCCGGTCCTGGCCCGCGACAAGGTGCGCTTCATCGGCGAGAAGGTGGCCGCAGTGGCGGCGGACGACCTGGAGACGGCCGAGCAGGCGCTCGAGCTGATCGAGGTGGAGTACGAGCCGCTGGCGGCGGTCTTCGATCCACTGGAGGCGATGCAGCCGGGCGCGCCGCTGCTCCACGATCCCGCGGCCGTGCGCGCCCGCGCCACGCCCAGGCAGGTGGTGGCCGACTATCCCAACAGCGTCTCCAACCCCACCTGGGGAGCCAGCGTGGAGGAGATGGAGCGGGCCTTCGCCCAGGCGGACCACGTCTTCGAGCACACCTTCCGCTTCCCGCCCCAGCACCAGGGCTACCTGGAGCCCCACGCCTGCCTGGTGGAGCTGGACGCGCGGGGGGTGGCCCACATCTGGGCATCCAACAAGGCGCCCTTCCTGCTGCTGAACTACCTCAACTGGGGGCTGGGCCTCACCCGCGACCAGGTGCAGGTCCACCTGCTGCCTGTGGGCGGCTGCTTCGGCGGCAAGGGCTCGTTCATGGACATCCCGCTGGCCTACTTCCTGGCCCGGGCGAGCGGCCGCCCGGTCAAGATGGCCATGACCTACGCCGAGGAGCTGATGGCCGCCAACCCGCGCCACGCGGCGGTGGTGACGGTCAAGAGCGGCTTCAGCGCCGACGGGCGGCTGCTCGCCCGCTCCACGCGCGCGGTGTACGCCAGCGGCGCCTACGCGGCCTTCAAGCCCGCGCCCGACGCCGCCCTGCCCGGCATCCGCCTGGGGGGCGTGGCCGCCTACCCCACCCCGCTCAGCCGGGTGGAGGGCCACATGGTCTACACCAACACCGTGCCCGGTGGCCACATGCGCGCGCCCGGCGAAGCCCAGCCCGTCCATGCCATCGAGTGCCACATGGATCTGTGCGCTCGGGCGATGGGCAAGGACCCGCTCGAGCTGCGGCTGCTCAACGCGCCCACCGTGCCGCGAGAGACACCCTCGGGCGCGCCCGGCTCGCCGCCCCGCGCCCGCGAGGTGCTCCAGGCGGCGGCCAGGGCCATCGGCTGGGGCCAGCCGAAGCCAGAAGGGGTGGGCCGCGGCATTGCCCTGGTGGAGGTGGGCAACAGCCCGGGCCTCTACGCCGCCGAGCTGGTGGTGGAGCGTGGCGGCCAGGTGGTGCTGCACACGCCCATCGTCGAGCAAGGCGCCGGCATGCTGACCGTCTTCCGCCAACTGCTGGCCGAGGCGTGGGGCCTGCCGCTGGACCGGGTGCGGGTGGAGCAGACCACCCAGGGCTTCGAGTACGACCGCGGGGTGGGTGGCAGCCGCGTCACCCGCCTGGTCGGCCGGATGATCGAGCTGCTCAGCCAGCGCCTCCAGGCGCGCCTGGCCGGGCTGCTGGCGGCCGAACTCGGGCAGGCGGCGGAGGCGGTGGCCGTGGAGCCGGGCGGCTTCCGCGCCCCGGACGGTCGCTTCCACACCGTGGCCGAGGCGGCGGCGCTGGCCGAGGCCGACCTGGCCGAACTGTTGCGCTTCGAGCCCGGCCGGTTCGACGTGGTGGAGGTGTACGCTGCTCAGGCGGCGGAGGTGGCGGTGGACCGCGAGACCGGGCGGGTGCAGGTCAAGCGCGTAGTGACCGCCCACGAGGTAGGGCGGATCGTCCATCCGGTGCTCCACCAGGGCCAGATCGACGGCGGGCTGATCCAGGGGCTGGGCTACGCTCTGACCGAGGGGCTGGTGTTCGAGGACGGGCGGGTGGCCAACCTCAACCTGCACGAGTACAAGCTGCCCTGTGCGGCCGACCTGCCGCCGCTGGAGACCATCCTGCTGCCACAGGACCTCAGCCTGGGCATCACCCCCATCGGCGAAGGTCCCAACATTGGCATGTCCGCCTGTCTAGCCAACGCCGTGGTGGACGCCCTCGGCCCTCGGCCACTGGACCTACCCCTCTCGCCCGACGTAGTGCGACGGCTGGCGCTGTGACCATTCAGCGCTGGCTCAAGCGCAGTTGATCCGGCGAGCGCGAGCGGAGCGTTCCGCAGGGCCCAGGTCGGTGATCTTGCCCGCCTCCATTGCCGCCACTGACCGGCGCCAGCCCGCAGGAGTGTAGCGCCCGCTCGTGTCGTAGCGGAACTCGGTCACCGACGCCCTGGCCGTTGGTGCGGGTAATAGGCCACATCCGCCTGCCTGTCGGCGGTCATGAGAAACTCCCCATAGGCGGCCAGAAAAGTCCACACCGGCGGCCACGAAAACTCCCCGGTGGCGGCCAGGAAACCTCCCCACCGTAGCCGCCCCCCACCACGTGACTCCCCGAGGTAGGGCTCGATGTGCGGCCAGTTGAGGTCGAAGAGGTCACAGGGAGCCGCGGTCGCGTGAGAACCGTCGTGGCCAGTCGGCGGATCCTGTGGCTCGCGCGCGGTCCCGACGATCGCAGACGCAAGCTGCGCCGTACCGGCTGTGCATAACCGGGCTGAGGGCTGACTCGAAGGGAATGTATCCACCGGCGAAGCTTCTTTCGCGCTTGTCCGGGACCTGTTCACCGCCCTGGCAACTGTGCCATCATAACCGACCATTCCGGCGCGAGGGCAGAGGCGATGGTAGTTGCGGAGCCCGGCCGATGGATCACACGGATCGATCGGATGTGGATGCTGCCGCCGTTCAAGAAGGCGCTGGAGAAGCGCCAGCGAGAAACGACCCTGCTCGTCCAGTTGAACGAGTGCGTGGACCAGTTGTTCCGCGACCCCACCCATTCGGGACTCAACCTGGAGACGCTGCACCACACCGGCGACTGCCAGATCCTGTCCGCTCGGATCACCAGGGCTTCCCGGCTCATCCTGACCCCACTGGCAAAGACCGAGGTCGGCCTGCTGTACTTCGACAACCACGCCGAGGCCTACCAGTGGGTCGACCGCAACCGGAACGCGGTGCCGACGATGCTCACCAGGACGCGGGAGGTCCAGCGCGGCGTGCCGCTCTCGGCGTCCTTCAACCTGGTGCCGGTCGTGCAGGCTGACGAGGCGTCGCCCCTCGCCATCGCCTCGGCCGAGCAGTTCCGCAGGATGGTCGACGACGGCGTGGCCAGGTACCTGACCTTCCTGGACGAGGAGCAGCGCCGGCTGGCCGAGCTGAACGTAGCGGGCCTGTTGCTGGTCAAGGGTGGCGCGGGCACGGGCAAGACCGCGGTGGCCATCCACCGCGTGCTGGACCTGGTGCGGCAGCCGGCCCTCATACACCCCAACCGGGTGCTGTACCTGTGCTTCAACAGCGTCCTGGCCCGCGTGGTGCGCCAGTTGCTCCGCGTGCTGTGCCATGGGGCCGTGCCGGGGGAGGTGGAGGTCAAGACCTTCCACGCCTGGTGCCGGGAGTTCCTGAACGAGGTTTCCGGAAGCACGCCCCAGGTAGACGACGAGCGCTGCCAGCAGGCCGTCTACCGGGCCTTCGGGCAGCTTGCGCCCGAGGCGCGGGCCGCGCTGGGGGAGTTGGACGGCCAGTTTGTCGACGAAGAGATCGAGCAGGTGATCGAACACAACGGCCTGGCCAGCCTGGAGCAGTACCTGGGCTTCAGCCGCCAGGGGCGGCGGGTCAGCCTGAAGCGCGCGGCCCGGGCCGCGGTGTGGGAGGTCCACGAGCGCGCCCAGCGGTACCAGGCGGACAAGCGCCTCTGCCGCTGGTCGGACCTGCCATTGCTCGCCCTGGCGGCGCTCGAAGCCCGTCCCGACCCCCCACAGTACCGTGCGGTCGTCATCGACGAGGGCCAGGACTGCTCGCCAGTGATGGTCCGGCTCGCCCGCCGGCTCGTTGCCCAGGCGGGCGGGTCGCTCACCGTCTTTGCCGATCCGGCCCAGGCCATCTACGAGTGCGGCTTCCAGTGGACCCAGCACGAGTTGCGGCCAGCCGGCGGGAACGTGCGCTGGCTCCGCAAGACCTACCGCACCACGCACGAGATCTTCGAGCTGGCACGCCCGCTCCTGGACGGCCACGAGGGCCTGCAAGATGACCTGGCCCAGATGGAGCGCCCGGCGCGGCGCGGGGCGCGCCCTTGCCTGGTGGTGTCGGCCGACGAGCAGGAGTTGCGCGCCGAGCTGGTGGAGCGGGTCGCGCGCGCGGCGGCGGAGCGGCCGCTCCACCAGGTTGCCGTCCTGGCCGCTGCATGGCGTGTCCTGGAGGAGCTGGCGGCGGCGCTGGAGGAGCGCAACGTGCCCGCCCAATTCGTCAGCCTGCGCCGCGGCGCCGTACGCATCGACGCTCCGGCGGTGAAGCTGCTCACCATCCAGAGCGCCAAGGGCCTGGACTTCCCGGTCGTGTTCGTGGTGGGGCCCGGGCGGGGCGAACTGGGCGGCCTGGAGCGGGCCCAGTTGCCCGAAACCCGGCGCACCCTGTACGTCGCGCTCACCCGGGCGAGCGAGGCGCTGACCATCGGCGCGGTCTACGGCCGGCACCACCCGCTGCTGGAGGTGCTGGACGCCCAGTGCTACCAGGTCGAAGGCTCGCACGGGCGCGCCTTCGTGAACCTGCGGGGCAAGTTCGGCGAGTTCGAGGCATGACCGCCGCTGGCCATGCCTTCCTGACCCTCGAGCAACTGCGCCACGCGCTGCGCGAGCGGTCGATCACTGACGCCCAGATCGACCGCGCGTTGGCAGCGCTGTCCGGGCCGGACCTGGCCGGGGTGCTGCAGCCGCCAACGTGGGCAGAGGTGGCGCACGTGGCTGTCTATCTCCACGTGTTGTTCGGCGGAATCTGGATTCCAAGCCAGTTCTGGCGCTTGATCGAGGAGGGCCACCCGGCAGCCCGCGCGATCTACTGGCATGAGTTTCAGGAGTTGGAAAGCTATCGGCTGCTGCGAGTGAGCAATCCACTTCAAGTGAAGCTGGGCAGCGCGCGCTACTGGGAAGCGCATGCGCGGGCGAGTTGGGAAGAGGCTCGCTACTGGGAGGCCTGGGCGGCAGCCGAAGGCGAAGGGATCCCGGCCGAGGCGTTCCTCCGCGAGCACCCGATCCGGCGTGAACTCGATGAGATACCACGCCTGCTGGGTGGGTTGCAGGCGACCTGGGGGATCGACGTTGGACGACCATCTGTGCTAGTGTTGAGGCGAGCGAGGCAGTTCTACCAGGCTAAGCAGTTGACGAGAGGCTACATCGAGCGATGGCCGTCACGGTAAGGTTCAGACCGGTCGCCTTTGGCTCCCTTGCCAGGCCTACCGCCGTCTTCTACATCGTGGAAACGTCCGATGGCCGGGTCTTCTTTCGAGAGCTCGAATTCGCGTGGCCACTGTCTGGTGCTCTTGAGAAGGTAACCGTCGAGGATCTACCGGGGCCTTACAGGAGCAGAGAGGCCGCTGCTAGTATCCTGCCAGTGCAGGAAGCGACCGGCCAGACTATGGCTGAGGCCCACCGACGTATGACATCCCTGATCGAGGCGACCTTCGCCAGGGATGAGAATGGAACTCGGCAGAAGCAGGCGCCGCCGCCACGGCGGCGCGGGGTGGCCTGAGCGCCCCGCAGCCTTTCTCGACCGGGCCTGGTGAGGCGCGCGGCTGCCACTATGGTGTCGCGCGACCCTGGCGGATCTCCTTGCGCACCGGCAGGTAGTACTTGCCGCCGTAGCTCGAAACCGTCGTGCGGCAGGGGAAGCCGTTGAGGGTGACCCGAACGGGAGGCCGCTTGCCCCTGCCTAACGCGGCGATCGCGTTGGCGGGAACTTCGAGCAACAGGACTGAGCCTTCGTCTGAGTGCAGCGCCGTCTGGAAGTGCTGGGGCGGCATGGGCTACGTGTCCTTGATTCCAGGGGCAGCCGCTTCTGGATCTCGAGCGGGCTGGCCGTCTCGAAGAAGAGGTCGAGTGCCTCGACCAGGTTCTGTCGCGCCCCGTCGACACTGTCCCCCTGGCTGGCGATGTCCAACTCAGGGCAGAGGGCAACGTAGCCGTCGCCCTCACGCTCGATGATTGCGGTCAGGTGCTGGATCCGTTTCACAATCGAACTCCCACCTACCATCGCTCCTGGCGCCCAAGCGCCATCTCGAGGTCCAGGACGTCCACGATTTCCTTGGCGACGGTGACCATGTCCGATAGGGAGAGTCGTGGCGGATGCGGCCGCTGGCGGCTGAAGGCGGCATGGCGGAAGGAGGTCAGGCTAGCGCAGCAGGCCCTGGCTCCCCCGCCTTCGATGACCGGAAAAGCCGGACCGCTCCGCCGGGGCGAGGTAGTTGTCCGAATGGCGAGGGCGCGACCGGAGATCCGATTCCAGCGACTATCTGATACAACGTAAGCGTAGACTGTCCCCCGGTAGACTGGCATGCGGGCTTAGAGACGACCCTCGGTGCGCGCCTGGGCGAAGTTCCGCTCGGCGTCGGCCAGCGCGTCCTCGCCATCGGCCCAGGCATCGTACGTCGCCCGGCGTGCTGCCTCCCGTCGCTCATCCTCGACCGCGCGCAGCCCACGCTCGATCAGGAAGAGCAGGACTCGCGAGGCCGAGGGGCGACCGGGCAGGCCGAACTCATCGTGCCCTTTGCGCACTCGCTCCGCCAGCTCGTCTGGCAAGTCTACCATCATCCGCGGCATCCCGACGCCTCTTGTGACTCATTCCTCAACAATCCATGCTATCTGGAATGTGACAGGAATTGCAACATCATTCGGACCTGCTTCGTGGGCAAGTCCTGCCAGCTAGCTACACCACTCCAGAGG
>JACQUR010000410.1 GCA_016210245.1 Chloroflexota bacterium | reverse complement strand
GTTCTGGTGCGTGGAGGTCGTAGGGGCAGTCGGCCCTGTCTGCCCGCCGCCCCGAGGGCGGCAGAGCGTGGTGAGCAGGGGGCCGGAGGAGAGCTGCTGGCCGGCCCCCTGGGCACCACGCCTTGCCGCCCTCGGGGCGGCGGGGCGACAGAGCCGTCGCCCCCTACGGCTCGGCGACCGCCTGCACAGAAACTGGTCACACCCGTCGGAAGCCGCCGGGCCGCATCTCATACCAGATCCGGGTGATTGCTGGCGCTTACGGCGCGTTGTGGAGGCGCAGAACCATCTGAGTGGTGGGCGTCTCTGCCTGCTCGTCTCAGATGCGCGAGGCTCCGTCGGCGGGCTCCCCGGTTGGCTCGTGCGGCGTGAAGGCTCCCCCGCCCGCCCCCGTGGCACGCCCTGCCAGGCAGCGCGGATCGAGCGAGCCCAGGCAGTCCCAACCCCGCAGCAGCACCGGCGATCCACCCGGATGCGGGTATCACGAGGCCGCTATGAGCCCGACGAGGCGCGCCGGGCTGAGCGGGGTTTCGGTGATCCGGACGCCCAGCGGGGCCAGCGCGTCCTCAACGGCGTTGGCGATGGCCGCCGGCGGTGAGATGGCTCCGCCCTCCCCCAGCCCCTTGATGCCCAGCGGGTTGCGCGGGGAGGGGTATTCCAGGTGGACCAGCTTGAGGGGCGGCACCTCCATCGCCGTCGGGACCAGGTAATCCAGGAAGCTGCTGGTCACGAGCTGTCCGGCCTGGTCGTAGACCAGCTCCTCGAATAGCCCGCCGCCGATCCCCTGAGCCACGCCGCCGTGGATCTGGCCGTCGACAATGATCGGGTTGATCACCCGCCCGCAGTCGTGGGCCACCACGTAGTCCAGGAGCTGCACCGTGCCGGTCTCGGGGTCCACCTCCACCTGGGCCACGTGGACCGCGCTCGAGTAGGTGACGGTAGGCGGGCGGTGATAGGCCGTCGCCTCGAAGCCGGCCGGCCCTGGCCCCGCGCTGGCGAAGGTGGGCAGACAGGCCTGGACCACCTGGCCGATCGAGACGGCCGTGCCGGGCACGCCGCGGATGGCGATCTGCCCGGCCTCGATCACCAGGTCCCCGGGCGTCGTCTCCAGCACGTGCGCCGCGGCGGCCAGCAGCTTCGTGCGCACCTCCTGAGCGGCCTCGGCCACGGCGTTCCCCGCCGCCACCGCGCTCCGGCTCGCGTACGTGCCGACGCCCACCGGGACCACCTGGGTGTCGCCCTCCAGCACGGCCACCCGGTCCAGCGGGACGTCGAGCGCGTCGGCGGCGAGCTGGGCAAACGTGGTCTCGTGTCCCTGGCCCTGGCAGCAGGCGCCGGTGGTGACGACGACGTGCCCGGAGATGTCCAGCCGCACCGTGGCGCTCTCGAAGGGGCCGAGGCCGGTCCCCTCGACGTACCCGGACACGCCCAGCCCGCGATAGATGCCGTGCGTTCGCAGCCTCGCCTGCTCGGCCCGGAACCCGTCGAACCCGGCCGCGTCCAGCGCTCGCTCGAGCGCTTCGGCGTAGTCGCCGCTGTCGTACACCAGCGGCTGCCCGTCCCGGTACAGCATGCCCGCGTCGTACGGGAGTTGTTCCCCGTGGAGGTAGTTCCGGCGGCGGACCTCCACCGGGTCCATCCCCAGCTCTCGGGCCAGGCGATCGATGATCCGGTCCATGGCGAAGACCGTCTCCGGCCGCCCTGCGCCGCGATAGGGCGCGTTCGGGGTCTTGTTGGTCACCACCCCTTTGACCTCAACGCTCATGTGGGGAATGTGGTGCGGCCCGCGCAGGTGGGCCACCGTGTTGAAGGGATTGACGATCCCCCACGGGTTGTAGGCGCCGAGATCCGCCCAGATCTGATCGCGCAGGCCGAGGATCGTACCGTCGCGCCTGGCCGCGAGGGCGATGTCGTGGACCTGTGCCCGGGCGTGGGCCGCGGCGCCGAAGTGCTCGCGCCGGTCCTCCACCCACTTGACGGGACGGCCCAGCTCGCGCGCCACGAGCGGCACCAGCACGTCCTCGGCGTAGCCGGAGGCTTTGGTGCCGAACCCCCCGCCGATATCCGGGGCGATGACCCGAATCTTGTGAACCGCCACCCCGAACACGTTCGCCAGGTGCTGCTGCACGAAGTGAGGGACCTGGGTGCTGTTCCAGGTGGTCAGGGTGCCATCGCGTCGATCGTAGCTGGCGATCGCGCCGCGCGGCTCGAGCGGCATCCCAACGTAGCGCTGGATCCTGAACCGCTCGCTGACCACCACCTCGGCCGCGCGGAACGCGCCGTCAGGATCTCCCACGGCCAGCGTGAAGGCCAGGGCCACGTTGTCGCCCCACTCGGGGTAGAGCAGGGGCGCGCCGGGCTCCCCGGCCGCCACCATGTCGACCACGGCCGGCCGCGGCTCGTACTCGACCTCGATGGCGTCCAGGGCGTCCTCGGCCAGAGCCCGGCTCTCGGCCACCACCACCGCCACGATCTCCCCGACGTACCGTGCCGTGTCCTGGCACAGGGGGTGCTGGGGCGTCGGCTTGAGCCGAAACTCGACCTGCTCGGCCAGGGCCGGAGGCGGCGTCCCAAACGTGGGCAAGGGCCGCATCCACCGCGCCAGCGTCTCGAAGGTGAACACCCCGTACACGCCGGCCAGTTGCCGCGCCCGCCCGGCGCGAATGGCGTGGATGCGAGCGTGGCCATGGGGACTCCGCAGGAACGCGGCGTGGAGCAGCCCGGGAAGCTGGAGGTCGTCCAGGTACCGGCCAGCGCCAGCCAGGAAACGCGGATCCTCACGACGGGGGACGGAAGCGCCGAAGTACTTGGCTCCCATCGTTCCCTCCTCAGTCTGCCCGTGGAAACCACACCGTGTCTCCGCTCTCAAGGCGAGATGGCGAGGGCCTGCCCTTCAGGACCTCCGAGGCAAAAGCCTGACCTTGAGGTTGGGGACGCGGTGAAAGTTCTTGTCGGTAGTGACCAGGGTTAGGCTACGCTCCAGAGCAGTTGCGGCGATCAGCGTGTCCATGTCACCGATCAGCCCGGGGCCGCGGGGCGGGCGCAGTTGTCGACGAATGTCGGCATAGCGCTCCAGAATCGGGTAGGTCAGAAAATATGGATGGACTCCGCGCAGCAAAGTCCGAAGCTGGGCCTGGTGCTGGGAGAAATGCGGGAGGCTCTTGAGGTACTCGATGACCTCAGCGTAGACCACGATGCTGGTAGCGACCTCGTGGCGGGTGATCCAGGAAGTAATCAAGCTGACCGCGGCAGGGCGACTGAAGAGCAAGGCTGTTAGCGGCGTCGTATCCAGCAGGTAGCGCCTCATAACGAGATGGGCGGGGTTGGCGGTGTCTCGTGCCGGATGCGATCGAGCGCCTCGACAGCCTCGTCCCAATTGAGATCGCTCCACGCACCGATAACGCTCAATGCCTCTTGAATAGCGCTCTGAGGAAGAGCCGCGTCAGCCTCGGCTTCATCGGTGAAGTAACGGATGACCTCATGGCCGTCCTCCGTGAGGATGACGCCGATCAACGGCTGATCGCGGCGGACGGGGAACCCCTGGAGATGCTGTGCTGCCGGTTTCGACATTCCCTGACCTCCTCTCCCGCGACGAGCCTATTATCGCACACCCAGCTATCTGCGCAGGTCTGGTGCGCGAACTTGCGGGTGCAGGGAGATAGCCACCGCTAGCCCTTGACGCGGGCGCGGCCAGGTGATCCTGCCGGGCGGCAAGATGGCGGGCATGCGTCGCCTGGTATACTCGCGTTGGAGTGTTGGCTATGCCATTCAGCGTCGAGGACTTTCAGGATCTGCTGCGGCTGCTGGAGCAGCGCCCGACCTGGCGGGCCGAGCTGCGACGGTTCGTGCTGGCCGACGAGCTGCTGGAGTTGCCTGTCCTGGTCCGGCGCCTGGCGGAGGCCCAGGAGCGTACCGAGCAGCGGCTGCAAGCCCTGGCCGAGGCACAGGCCCGCACTGATGGGCGGTTGGAGCATGTGGAGACCGCGCTGGAGCGCCTGGCCCAGGCCCAGGTCCGAACCGAGGAGCGGCTCGATCGACTTGAAGCCACGGTGGAGCGCCTGGCCCAGGCCCAGGTCCGAACCGGGGAGCGGCTCGATCGACTTGAAGCCACGCTGGAGCGCCTGGCCCAGGCCCAGGTCCGAACCGGGGAGCGGCTCGATCGACTTGCAGCCACGGTGGAGCGCCTGGCCCAGGCCCAGGAGCGCACGCAGGAGCAGCTCACTGCCCTCACCCAGCGGGTGGATGGCCTGGCGGGGGACCTGGCGGCCCTCGCTCACCGGTTCGATCAGCACGAGCAACGCCAGGCCCTGGATCTGCAGGCGCTGAAGGACGGCCAATTGCTGGACCGTCTCGCTGTCAACCCCAGGTTCCTCCTCCCGCTCCTGGCCCAGCCCCGGGTCCTCGACTCGGCCGAGATCGTGGCGCTGGTAGACGACCTCCAGGACCGGGGGCAGCTCCAACGAGCCGAGGCACAGGACATCGCTCAGGTCGACCTCCTGGTGCAGGGCCAGCGCGAGGGCGAGCAAGGGTATCTGGTGGTGGAGGTCTCATGGACCGTTGGCCACAGGGACATCGACCGGGCCAGGCGCCGGGCCGAGCTCCTCCACCGGGCCGGCGTGCGCACCTGGCCCACGGTGGTCGGCTACCGCGCCTCGGAGGAGGCCGCGCCGCGCCTGGAGCGAGGAGAGGTGCTGAGCTTGCTCCTGCCGGAGTAGCCTCGCTGCCTGCTACATCTTGTCTCAGCAGGTTTGACCAGTTCTTGTGCTGCAGGCGCGTAGGGGCAAACCGATGGCTCACCGATTCCCGACACGACCAGCCCAATAGCACAGAAAACGGCCGGCCCCTGTCTCAACCGTCCTCTTGACAGGCCTCTGCAAAAGAGCGCAGTATAGGCGACGTTCGAGCACACGCAGCGCGGCGCAGGCGCACTTCGGCTGTCAAGTCCCTGAATGGCGCGGACGACAGGCTCGCTGAGGCGTTGCAACCAACCCGGTCTTTCGTTGGCGAGCTGCCAGGGGACCCCGCGTCAGGCACGGGCACTGAGAGGGAAAGGCGAGCCAGGGTATGGCCAGGGCCATCGAACTGCACGATATTGGCATGGTGTTTGCCAGCCGACAGGGATCGGTCCATGCCCTGGACGAGGTCAGCTTCGGCGCGGAGGCGGGCGAGTTCCTCTGTATCGTCGGGCCGAGCGGCTGCGGCAAGACCACGCTCCTCAAGATCCTCGCGGGGCTCCTCTTCGCCAGCACCGGAACGGTGCAGGTGAATGGCGAGAGCGTTCGCGGCCCAATCAGCAACGTTGGCATGGTCTTCCAGAGTCCGGTCCTCATGCCCTGGAGGACGGTTCTCGATAACATCATGCTCCAGGTAGAGGTGCGCAACCTGGATCGGGGGAAGTATCGGCAGGTGGCGCTCGGGCTGCTCCAGCTCGTCGGGCTCGCAGGGTTCGAGCGGAAGTACCCCTACCAGTTATCTGGCGGCATGCAACAGCGGGTTTCCATCTGTCGCGCCTTGATCCACGACCCGGCGCTCCTGCTCATGGATGAGCCGTTTGGCGCCATCGACGCCCTCACGCGCGAGCAGATGAACCTCGAATTGCAGCGCATCTGGCTCGATCACAAGAAAACTGTGGTCTTCGTCACCCATAGCATCCCGGAGGCTGTTTTTCTCGCGGACAGGGTGCTCGTCATGTCAGCCCGGCCGGGGAGGTTGCTCAAGGTATTCGACGTCGAGCTCCCCCGCCCGCGCACGTTGGAAACCATGGCGGAGCCTCGCTTCTCCAGGATGGTCACCCACATTCGCCGTGAGATGCAGGCGCACGGCGGTCTGGAGTAGTCGTGCCTACTGACGCAGCGCTCGGACTGCCAGGCCCCGGCCGCCGGGCACGATGGCTGACGTCGCCCTCGCTTCGCCCACGCCTACTGGCGGTGTACCACCGCCTCGCCCCGCCGGCCTACGCCCTCGTTGCCCTGATCCTGCTCTGGTATCTGGCTCTCTTCATCTCGCGGACGCCCGATTTCATTCTCCCCTATCCCGATAGAATCGTTGTCGCCTTCTTCAAGGACGCGGGACTCCTGTACCGCCATACGATCGTGACGCTCCAGGAGATCGGGCTCGGGCTCGCCATCGGTATCGCCATCGGCCTCATGGGTGCCCTGTCGCTCGTGTGGTCGCGGACACTTGAAACCGCCGTGCTTCCCTGGGTTTTCCTTCTTGAGAGCACGCCCAAGATCGTCATTGCGCCGCTCCTGGTGATCTGGTTTGGATTCGGCATCACAACCAAGATCCTGGTTGTCACCCTCCTGGTGTTTTTCCCTGTACTCGTCACAACCATCGCCGGCTTGAAGTCAGTCGAGACCGACATGCTGGACCTGATTCAGTCTATGGGCGCCAGCAGGTGGCAGGTGTTCTCCAAGGCCAGGCTCCCAACAGCCCTGCCGTCCTTCTTCAGCGGCCTCAAGCTCTCGGCGGCGCTGGCTACCATTGGTGCTGTCGTCGGGGAGTGGATGGGCGCCGACGCAGGCCTGGGCTATCTGCTCCTCTCTGCTTATGATAGCTTCGCCACGCCGTTGCTCTTCGCGATCATCGTCTTGCTCGCCATGATCGGTACCCTGCTGTATCAGGCAGCGGCCCTCTGTGAGCGGCTGATGCTGCCGTGGCACGCGTCCCTGCGGCAGGAGAGTACCATCGCGATGTAATCCCGCCCGGGCCACGGGTGCGTATCACGTTCCTGGTCAGGAGAATGAGCCAGCAAAGGGCTGTGGCGCTGCGAATAGCGGCGCTTGCGATATTCATGAGTTTGTGGTACCTCGTCATCGCGATGACCCGTATCTCAGACTCGATCCTTCCTGCGCCGCATCAGGTCGCCTTCGAGTTCCTGGACAAGTACGCGCTCCTCGTGCGGCACACGCTGATCACGCTTCAGGAGGTCGCACTCGGGCTCCTGGTCGGCGTGCCGCTGGGGGTCGCTAGCGCGGTCGTGCTGGTGTGGTCGCCGGCGCTGGAGAGGGCGATCATGCCCTGGGTGGTGTTCCTGCAGAATGTGCCCAAGATCGTCGTGGCCCCGCTGTTCGTCATCTGGTTCGGTTTTGGAATCGGCACGAAGATTGTTATCGTCTGCATGCTGGTGATTTTCCCGATTCTCGTGACCACCATTGTCGGCTTGAAGTCGGTCGAACCCGATATGCTGGATCTGATCAGGACGATGGGTGCGTCGAAGTGGCAGGTTTTCTACAAGGCGCGGTTGCCCGGCGCACTCCCGTCGTTCTTCAGCGGGTTGAAACTGTCGGCGACATTCGCCGCGATCGGGGCCATTGTTGGCGAGTGGATGGGCGCCGACGCGGGGCTCGGGTATTACTTGTTGGTCGCACAGCACAACGTCCAGACGAAGGCACTGTTCGCGAGCATCGTGCTGGTTGCCGTGATCGGCCTGCTCCTGTATCAGTTGGCGGTGGTGTCCGAGAGGGTGTTGCTGCGCTGGCACGTGTCGGTGCGGGAGGAGGAGACTCGGCGCGTGCGGGCATAGGGAGCCGGGCGCCCGGCCGGGCGCCTGAGGAGAGCATGGAAGCGGAGGGCGAGAGATGTCGAGGCTGCGTGTGGATCTGTCGGCTGTGAGTGGTGCGGTCCTCCTGGTGGGCCTCGTGGTGCTGGCTGGTTGCGCGCCCGGGACAGCGGAACCGGCGAAGCGGGACCGGCTGGTGTTCCGCCTCGATTACCTGGTGCAGGGCCCCCACACGCCGGTGTTCCTGGGTCTGGAGAAGGGGTACTTCGAGCAGGAAGGCATCACCCTGGAGGTCTACGAGGGCAAGGGATCCGCCACGACAGTGAAGCTCATCGGCGCGGACCAGGGCGACTTCGGCCAGGCCGACTACGGGACGATGGCCGCGGCCATTGGCGAAGGCGTCCCGGTCAAGGGCATCTTCGCCATCGCCCAACGTAACCCCCGTGGGGTCGCCGTGCTCGAGGAATCCGGGATCAGGGAGCCGAAGGATCTGAAGGGGAAAACGGTCGCCATGGTGGCGGGCGGAGCTCAGGCCATCATGCTGCCGGCCTTCCTGGCGGCGAATGGGCTGCGCGAGGACGACGTCAAGTTCGTGAGCATGGCCTCCGCCCAGCAGCAGCCTGCCCTGTTCGGGAAGAAGGTCGACGTGATCTTCAGTTGGGCGACGAACAGCCCCATCGAGTATGCCGCCGAGCAGGAGAAGATCAAGGTGAGGCGGCTAGCGTTCGCTGACTACGGCGTGAATCTCCTCTCCACGGGGCTCCTGGCCTCCAACAAGACCATCAGCGAGCGTCCGGAGCTGGCGAAGCGATTCATCCGGGCGATCTCTCGGAGCTGGGAGGCCGCGCAGCGCGAGCCAGAGGAGGCGGTGCAGGCGACCCTGAGGCGCTTCCCGGACCGGGAAGCTCAGATCCTGCGACTCGAGCTGACCAACATGCTCAAGCACCTCCACACCGCGGAGACCGATGGAAAACCCGTCGGCTGGATGGCCGAGAAGGACTGGGCGACTACCATCGAGTTGCTGCGGAAGTACGGCAACACGGAATTCAAGACCACGGACCCGAAGACCTTCTACACCGACGACTTCATTGCGGCCAAGTAGGAACTGAGGGAGCCCCTGGTCTTGCGCGACGCGCCGTCCGTGAGAGGCTGGCAGGAACGGAGGAGCCTCATGCATACGGCCACACCCGCCTCGCCCTCGACCGAGCGCGTGGTCGGCACGTTTGTCGAGCGGCAGGCTCGAGCCTATCACGATCGGGTCTACCTCTCCTTCGAGGACCAGGTCGTCACCTACGCCGACCTGGATGCCAACGTCAATCGACTGGCGAACGGCTTCCTCAACCTCGGAGTTCAGAAGGGCGACAAAGTATGTCTCATGCTGCCCAACTGTCCCGAGTTCATCTACGCCTGGCTTGGCCTGGCGCGAATAGGGGCCGTGGAGGTTCCGGTCAACACCTTCCACAAGGGCAACATCCTCCAGTACATCATCAACCACTCAGATGCTACCACCATCCTGGTCGACGAACGGTACCTCGAGCAACTGGCCTTCGTGCGTAACGAGCTGCAACACATCAAGACGGTGATCGTCAGATCCAGTGCTCAGCCGCCGGATGTCACGAGCCTGGACCCTGCCTGGAGAGTCCTCTCCTACCAGGAAGTTGCCGATG
This sequence comes from Chloroflexota bacterium, assembly GCA_016210245.1. Taxonomy (GTDB): domain Bacteria; phylum Chloroflexota; class UBA6077; order UBA6077; family JACQUR01; genus JACQUR01. The sequence continues at coordinate 7,282 of JACQUR010000410.1, read as the reverse complement.
GCTCGACCTCACCGCCTGACGTGCAGGTCCGGCCCAGCGACCTGCTGGCCATCTTCTACACGGGCGGGACGACGGGTCCGTCAAAAGGGGTGATGATTACCCACAACTTCGCGCTCTGGCGCCCGGGCAGCAAGTCGGGGCAGCCGGTATTCACCGGCCAGGATGTCTACTATTGCTGCCTACCGCTCTTTCACGGCATCCAACTCGCGATGACCCTGACTCCGCTGGCCGCAGGTGGAACCCTGGCGCTGAGCGCGCGGTTCAGCGCCAGCAGATTCTGGGATGAGATCAGGCGCTACCGGGCCACGGTCTTCCACTTCGTCGGGGCGATGCTGCCCCTGCTCTGGGCGCAACCACCCAGAGCCGATGACCTCGATAACCCGGTGCGGTACGCCCGCGGCAACCCGGTGCCGGCTGACCTCCATCGAGCTTTCGAGCAGCGGTTCGGCCTCGAGGTGCTGCAGTCGTACTCCATGACGGAGGCGATGCCCATTAGCGCCAACGTGCCCGGCGGAGTGAAGGTTGGTTCTTCTGGCCGGCCGGTCTCCGGGGGATACGAGGTCAAAGTCTTCGACGAGAACGACATCGAGTTGCCTCCGAACACCGTCGGCGAGTTCGTCGTGCGTCCCAGGGAGCCCTTCACGCTGATGGAAGGGTACTACAAGATGCCCGAGGAAACGCTCAGGGCCTTCAGGAACCTGTGGTTTCATACCGGCGACATAGGCTACATCGACGAGGACGGCTATCTGTTCTTCAGCGCCCGCAAGAAGGAGTCGATCAGGCGAAGCGGGGAGAACATCTCGAGCTTCGAGGTCGAGCAGGTTGTCAACGCCCACCCGGCGGTGGCGGAGTCCGCTGCCATTCCAGTGCCTTCCGCCACCCACGGCGAGGAGGTGAAGATCGTGGTGGTCCTCAGGGAGGGCGTGCGGCTCTCTCCAGAGGAGCTACTCGAGTTCTGCCAGCAACGGATGGCCTATTTCATGGTACCGCGCTACGTCGAGTTCGTGGACAGCCTGCCGAAGACAGCGGTGTTCCGGGTGGAGAAGTACAGGCTCGTCGAGCAAGGTATTACTGCGAATACCTGGGATAGGGAGAGCGTTGGCTTCAAAGTGAGGCGTGGCTAGGTGGTTCAGGCACTGTAGGGAAGGGAGGTTGGGCGATGTCCGCGCAAGGAACAGGTTGGATGGCCTCTGTGGTGGTGCCAGTGTTGGTGGGCGTCTTCCTGCTGCAGGGCTGCGCCCCCGCCACTCCGGCAGGCGGGGGAGCCGGCGGTAAGACGCGCGAGACGGCGATCTTCCGGTTGGACTACCTGGTGGCGGGGTCTCACGCGGCGGTGTTCCTGGCGCAGGAGAAAGGGTTCTTCGACGAGGAGGGGCTGGCGCTGGAGATCTACGAGGGCCGCGGGTCTGCCACGACGGTCAAGCTCATCGGCGCCGGCCAGGGTGAGTTCGGGCAGGCGGACTACGGTACCATGACGCCGGCCATCGGGGAGGGGTTGCCCGTCAAGGGAGTCTTCGCCGCCATCCAGAAGAACCCGCTGCGCATGGTCGTGCGGGAGGATTCGGGGATCAAGGAGCCCAAGGATCTGAAGGGGAAGACGATCGCCAACGTGCCAGGCGGAGCCCAGGCGGTGATGCTCCCCGCGTTCCTGGCGGCCAACGGCCTGAGCGAGAGCGACGTGAAGTTCGTCAACATGGACGCAAGCCAGCAGCGTCCGTCCTTCTTTGAGAAGAAGGTCGACGCCATCATGAACTGGGCGACCAGCAATCCCCTCGAGCCTCTGGCCGAGAAAGAGAAGATCAAGATCAGGCTGATGCCCTTCTCTGACTATGGTGTAGACATGCTTTCGACCGGTTTCCTGGTGTCGAACAAGACCATTGCTGAGCGGCCGGAGCTCATCAGACGGTTCATGCGCGCGGCAGCTCGGGGTTTTGAAGCCGCCGTGGCGCAACCTGAGGCGGCTGTGCAGGCCACCCTGAAACGCTACCCGGATCGGGACGGAGACATGCTGCTCCTCGAGCTCCGTAACATCATCGCCCACCTCCATACCAAGGGGAGCGAGAGCAAGCCCATCGGCTGGGCGGCCGAGCAGGACTGGGCCAACACGATCAACCTCATCAACAAGTACGGCGGCAAGGAGCTCAAGACCACTAACCCGAAGGACTACTACACGAACGACTTCATTCCCCAGAAGTGAGCGCTCGGCGGCTGGCTATCAGCCCTCGGCCTCGTCGCCGAGGGCTGATAGCCAACCGCCGACCAGTTCCGGATCACTGCAATGGTAGTGTAGAGGTGGGTGCAGATGGCTGGAGCGGCTGAGGGCAGCGTGCTCGCTGAGCGGGTGGTCGGTAACCTGGTCGAGCGGCAAGCCAGCACCCGGCAAGATACGGCCTTTCTGTCCTTCAAGGACGAGGTGGTGACCTACGCCCAGTTGGACGAGCGTGTCAACCGGGTGGCGAACGGGCTCCTGCGGCTGGGCGTGAGCAAAGGCGACAAGGTCTGCCTCATGCTACCGAACTGCCCCGAGTTCATCTACTCCTGGCTAGGACTGGCCCGGATAGGGGCGGTGGAGGTGCCCATCAACACGTTCCACCGCGGCAATACGCTGAAGTACATCATCAACCATTCTGACGCCGAAACCATCATCGTGGACCGGCAGTACCTCAGCCACCTGGAGCCGCTCGCGCAGGAATTGGTGAACCTCAAGACGGCTATCGTGTACCCCGGCGATTCGAACAGCGATTGGCCGAGCCTGGGACCCAGGTGGCAGTGGCTCTCCTACCAGGAGCTGGCTGAGAGCTCCAGCGAACCGCCTGGGGTGGAAGTCAAGCCCCAGGATCTGCTTGCCATCTTTTACACCGGTGGCACCACCGGTCTCTCCAAGGGGGTAATGGTCAGCCACAACTACGCGCTGTGGTCCAAGGCCGTGGTGCGCGAGCAGCGTCCGTTCACCCAGGAAGATGTGTTCTACTGTTGTCTGCCCCTGTTTCACGGCGTGCAACTGGCCGTCACGCTCACGCCGCTCATGACGGGGGGCCAGCTCGCTTTGAGCGATGGCTTCAGTGCCAGCCGGTTTTGGGCTGACATCCGAAGGTACCGGGCCACGACCTTCATGTTCGTCGGCGCGATGCTGCCCATCCTCTGGAAGCAGCCCGAGCGGGCGGATGATCGCGACCACCGCGTGCGCTATGCCACCGGCAACCCCGTGCCGGGCGACCTGCACCGGGCCTTCGAGGCACGATTCGGCCTTCAGCTCCTCCAGAGCTACGCGATGACCGAGGCGATGCCCATCACCGGCAATCCCTACGGCCAGGCGAAGGTCGGCTCCTGCGGCCGCCCGATTCGGGGCGGGTATGAGGTGAAGGTCTTCGACGAGGACGACTGCGAGGTGCCGGCCGGGGTTGTGGGCGAGCTGGTCGTCCGCCCCAGAGAACCCTCTACCCTCATGGCGGGTTACTACAAGATGCCCGAGGAGACGCTCCGGGCCTTCAGGAACCTGTGGTTTCACACGGGCGACCTGGGCTGCGTGGACGAGGAGGGCTACTTCACCTTCGTGGCGCGGAGGAAAGACGCCATTCGGCGTAGCGGAGAGAACATCTCCGCCTTCGAGGTAGAGCAGGCCGTCAACTCCCATCCCGCCGTGCTCGAATCGGCGGCTGTGGCCATCCCCTCCGACCTCCACGGCGAGGAGGTCAAGATCGTCGTCGTGCTCAAGGAGGGGCGCGGGCTGTCGCCAGCAGAACTGCTCGACTTCTGCCAGGCGCGCATGGCCTATTTCATGGTGCCCAGGTATGTGGAATTCGTCCAGAGCTTGCCCAAGACCGCCGTACATCGAGTGGAGAAGTATAAGCTCCAGGAGCAGGGGATCGCTCCTGGCACGTGGGACAGGGAGCAGGCCGGGTACAAGCTGAGCCGTGCCTAGCTCGCTAGCCCGGCAAGGAAGGGAGAAGGCATCAATGCTCGATAAGACCTTCGACGAGCTCCAAGTCGGCGACAGGCTGATCTCGAAAGGCCGTACTATCACCGAGGCCGACCTGGTCTTGTTTTCCATGCTGACCCAGGATTGGGCAGATATCCACACGGACAGCGAGTTTGTTTCCAGGACCGTCTTCAAGAAGCGGATCGCCCACGCCGGCCTGACCCTGGCAGCCTGCTGTGGACTCCTGCGCGTGCCGCCAGATAGCCCGGTGGAGGGGCTGTTTGGCATGAACCACATCCGCTTCGCGGCACCGGTGCTGGTGGGCGACACGATCCATGCCGACCTCGAGGTGGTGAGCAAGGAGCCCAGAGACGAAGGCAGAGGTGTCGTCAGCCTGCACTGCGTGATCAAGAATCAGCGGGATGAACCCGTGGTGGTGGCGCCTGTGAAGGCGATGGTGCGGAAGGAACGGGCGGAAGGGTAGCAACGACTGGCGGGAGGGAGACGGGTGAATCGCAAGGAGAAGGCGCTCACGAAGTTCTTCGACGAGATCGAGATTGGCGAAACGCGGCCGCCCTCGCGTCGGAGAACGCTCACGGAGCGCGACATCGAGAATTACTGTGATCTTTCCGGTGACTGGGTTGGCACCTGGGCGGCGATGTTCTCGGACGAGGCGCATTTCGAAGCCACTCGATTCACCGAGGATCGCAAGACGGCGCCAGCGAATCTGGTGCTCTCACAGCAGTACGGCCTATCGCCCACGAGCGAAACGCTGTCGGGCATCGTGGCTCTGTACGAGTTCGAGGAGATCAACTACCTCCAGCCGCTTCGGGTTGGGGACACCTTCTACTACGAAACCGAGGTGATCGACAAGCAGCCGCGGGGTCCGGAGTACGGGGTTGTCCGGACCAGGCGGGTGGTCAAGAACCAGCGGGGCGAGGTCGTGCTGACCATGGTGGCGCGGGCACGCTTCCGGACCCGCGCTGCCTGGGAGGCCATGCACGAGAAGGGAGCTGAGCCCCTCAGGGAGCGAAGGGAAGGGGCCTGAGCAGTCACCTTCAATCCCGCCGCACCCACTGGCGGACCGACTCCTGGGGTCGTGTTCCGTGGAGTACTACCTGGAGGGCTCATGAAACGGGAATTCGGCGGACGTCTGGTGGACATGGTCGGCGCCATCGACCTGCACTGCCACCCCTACCCGGACCTCTTTCCGCGGTTGGCCGACGACCTCGGGATCGTCACCGCCGCGCGCGACGCGGGCCTGCAAGCGATCGTGCTCAAGTGCCACCACGAGAGCACCGTCTCGCGCGCCTACCTGGTCCAGCGCATCGTGCCCGGCATCCGCGTCTTCGGCGGCATCGTCCTGAACTCCTACGTCGGGTCCATCAACCCGGCCGCGGTGGAGGCCGCGCTGCGGCTGGGCGCCAAAGAGGTCTGGATGCCCACCGTCGACGCCGGCTATCACGCCCAGGTCCACGGCGGTACGGGCGGGTACGACGCACAGCAAGGCGGCCGCAGCGGCGAGGGCATCTGGGTGCTGGACAAGGCGGGCCAGCTCAAGCCCGAGGTGTGCGAAGTGCTGGAGCTGGTGGCCCAGCACCACGCTATCCTGGGCACCTGTCACCTCTCGCCCCGCGAGATCGTGGCCCTGGTGAAGGCGGCGCGCACCCTGGGCATCGAGAAGGTCGTGGTGACCCACCCGTTCTTCAAGGTCCCGAACCTGGACCTGCCCACCCTGGAGGAGATCGTCCGCCTGGGCGGGATGCCGGAGTTCGGCTACTGCACCGTCTCCCCGGCCTGGCAGTACGCCTCGCCCGATAAGGTGGCCCAGGCGATCGCGCTCGTCGGGGCGTCGCGCTGCCTGCTGGTCAGCGACACGGGCCAGCGCCACAACCCTCTGCCCTCGGAGGCGTTGCGCATCTTCAGCCAGACCCTGTTCGAGCGGGGCGTGAGCGAAGAGGACATCCAGACCATGACGCGGCGCAACCAGTACAGCCTGCTCGACCTCGGCTCCGCGCCCGAACTGCCGGACGACGTGCCGGCCACGCTGGCCGCCGCCCTGGGTGAGGGCAGCCGGCCAGCTCCTGGGAGCAGGCCGCCGGATCCGCTGGCGGAGGCGTGCGGGTAATGCGCGCTGGCGACTTCATCGCCGCCCGGCGCCGGCTGGAGGCCAAGCCGAAAGCTATTCGGGAGAAGGTCACCAGCGCCGCCGAGGCGGCCAGCCTGGCCAGGGATGGCGACCACGTCGCCCTCGGCGGCTGCCTGTTCTCCCGTCCCCCGATCCTGCTGGTGCGCGAGCTGCTCCGCCAGGGCCGGCGGCAGCTCACCCTGTCGCGCAACCTGATGGGCTTCGAGGGCGAGCTGTTCATGGTGGCCGGCGCCGTGGAGGCGGTGGTCACGAGCTGGATGGCGCTGGGCGTGCCCTGGGGAGTCTCGAAGGTGGTTCGGCACTACGTGGAGTCCGGCCTGGTCCGCTTCGAGGAGTGGAGCCACCTGGCGCTCGGGCTGCGCTACCACGCCGGAGCCATGGGGGTGCCGTTCCTGCCGACCCTGAGCATGCTCGGCTCCGACCTGCTGCGCCAGAACGAGGCCAGGACCATGCAGTGTCCCTTCACCGGCGAGACGGTGTGCCTGGTCCCCGCCCTCTTCCCCGACGTGGCCCTGCTGCACGTCCACCGTGCCGACCGGTTCGGCAACTGCCAGATCGACGGCTACCCACACATGGACGCCGACCTCGCTCGCGCGGCCAGCACCGTGCTGGTGACTGCAGAGCAGATCATCGACGACGAGGAGGTGCGGCGGCACCCGGAGCGGACGGTGATCCCGGGCATCGTGGTGGATGCCGTGGTCGAGGCCCCCTTCGGCGCCTTCCCCGGCGAGTGCTACGGGCTGTACGAGACGGACTTCTCGCACTTCGATGCCTACGTGGCCGGCATCAACGCTCGCGGCCTGGACAGCGTGCGGGAGTACCTGGAGCACTTCGTCTACGGCCCGGCCACCCACCAGGAGTACCTGCGCCTCTTCGACCCGGAGGTGCTGGCCCGCCAGCAGCGGGCCGCCCGAGAGCTGGTGGGCGCGCCATGAACGCCACCGACGCGGAGCTGCTGTGTGTCATGGCGGCCAGGAAGCTCCAGGATGGCGCCACCGTGTTCGCCGGCGTCGGCCTGCCGCTGCTCTCCGTCGCCCTGGCCAGGCGAACCCACGCGCCCCGGCTGACGATGGTGGTGGAGGGGGGCGTGATTGGCGCCGAGGTGGTCCCCGGACGGCTGCCCATCTCGACCAACGAGATGCGCCTGGCCCACCGGGCGACGATGCTCCCGAGCATCACCGACACCTTCCTGTTCGCCCAGCGCGGGTTCATCG
>JACQUR010000409.1 GCA_016210245.1 Chloroflexota bacterium | reverse complement strand
TTGGGAGAGGGGGAGCCTCCCTTCTCCCTTTGGGAGAGGGGGAGCCTCCCTTCTCCCTTTGGGAGAGGGGGAGCCTCCCTTCTCCCTTTGGGAGAGGGGGAGCTCCCTCTCCCTTTGGGAGAGGGGGAGCCTCCCTTCTCCCTTTGGGAGAGGGGGAGCTCCCTCTCCCTTTGGGAGAGGGGGAGCTCCCTCTCCCTTTGGGAGAGGGGGAGCTCCCTCTCCCTTTGGGAGAGGGCTGGGGTGAGGGCGGACCCCCGCCCGGCCACATTACCCTGCCCCTGGCTGGTTTCTCTATAATGACACTCAGCCGTATGTCAGCACGCGTCCCAGGCTGAGCCCTGGTCTCGGGCAGGAGAGAGGAGCACAGACCTTGAGCCATCGCCTGGCACGAGTCCTCATCCTGTTCCTGGCAGCGCTGCTGCTGCTAGCCAGCGCGTGCAGCGCCAGCCCCAGCACGCCGGGCAATTCCCGCCTGTCGTCTCTGCCTACCCCGGCCACCGCCGAGGACGCGGCCACCCAGAACTCTACCGCGCCGCTGCTCAATGCCGCGCAGCTCCAGGCGGTGTATCGGCTGATCCTGCAGCGCTTCGTCGACCGCATCGACGACGCTATCCTGCTCGAGGCCGCGGTCAGAGGGGTGCAGGAGAGCCTGGCCGACGAGGGGGCGCTGCCCCTCGATCTGGATGTCGTGGACCTGGCGCCAGCGGCCAACGGTGATCCGGACCGCGACTGGCTCGCCTTTGCCCGGAGCTACGATGCGCTGACCCAGAAGTACCCCGACTGGGCGGCGCAGGTGCCGCTCGACCACCGCGTGCTCACCCGGATGATGGAGAGCCTGGCGGACGGGCACTCGCTCTTCGTCACCCCGGAGGAGGTCCAGCGCCGCAATGAGACCGGCTACTCTGGCATCGGCATCCGGCTGGCGCGCCCGTCCAGCGGGCAGGCGCCGAGGATCGCGGAGGTGTTCCCGGGTACCCCGGCTGCCCAGCAGGGCCTCAAAGCCGGCGACCGGATCGTGGCCGTCGAGGGTCAGGCGATCACGGGCCTGCCCCTCGCCCAGGTGGTGGACCTGATCCGCGGGCCGCAGGGGACCACGGTGAGCCTGGAACTGGAGCGACTGGGGGCGTCGTCCCATCTGCAGGTGAGCATCACCCGCCACGCGGTGGATATCCCCCTCGTCCTGGCAGTCATGGAGGGCCCGATCGGCTACGTGCGCATCCGCGACTTCAGCGATCCGGTGCCGCGGATGCTGGTCAACGTGGCGCAGGAGTTCGAGCGCCAGGGCGTCCGAGCCTGGGTCCTGGACCTGCGGGGCAATCCTGGCGGGCGCGTGAACGTCGTCCAGGCGGTCGCCGGCATGTTCGTCGGCGCCAGGCAGATCGGCATCGAGGTCAATCGCACCCGCGAGCGCGCGCCGCTGGTCGCGCAAGACGTGCGCCTGGTCGGGGACGTGCCGCTCGCAGTGCTCATCGATGGCGAGAGCACCTCGGGCGCGGAGATCCTGTCGGCGGCGCTGCGCGAGTACCGCCAGGCGGTCCTGGTCGGCGAGCGGACGGCGGGCAACGTGGCGGTGGCGGAGGAGCACCCGCTGCCGGATGGATCGGCTATCCAGCTCACCGTGCGCCGCTTCCTCGGCCCCTCGGGCGGCCAGCTCGACCGCGTGGGCGTCCAGCCGGACCTCGCGGTGCCGATGACCGATGCCGACCTGGCCGCAGGCCGCGACCCGCAACTGGACAAGGCCGTGGAAGTGCTGCAGGACCGGCTGCGCTAGTCCCAACCAGGTGCTGTAGCGCGGGGGCTTGTCCCCCACCAGCGGCCAGCAAGCCCCCACCAGCGGCCAGCAAGCCCCCACCAGCGGGGGACAAGCCCCCGCGCTACAGCTACGAGCCCTCGTGCCCGAACAGCAGCGCCGCCTCGCGCACCAGCCTGGCTGCCGCCACGGCGGTGATGCCGGCGGGGTCCGCCTCGGGCAGCACTTCCATCACGTCCACCCCCACCACCCGCAGCCCGGCCAGGGAGTGCAGCAAGCCCTCCAGTTCGTCGTAGCGCGGCCCGCCCGGCTCCGGGCAGCCGGTCCCCGGGGCGCAAGCCGGGTCGAGCACGTCGATGTCGATGCTCACATACACAGGCCCGCGCGCCAGCTGCTCTCGCACCCTGGCGGGCAGCTCCAGGCCGGGTGAGGACCAGGCGCACGTGGCTGCCAGGCGGTACTCCTCCCGCGTCCCCGAGCGCACTCCCAACTGGACGATCTGGTCGAAGCCCCAGCGCCGACCCACGTGGTACAGCCACGTGGCGTGGCCCAGCGCCTCCCCCTGGTAAGCCGCGCGCAGGTCGAGGTGCGCGTCCAGGTGCAGCAGCATGGTGCCCGGCAGGGCGCGCTTGAGGGCGGTGAAGGCTGCCAGCGTGGCCGTGTGCTCCCCCCCCAGCAGGACCGGCAGGCCGGCTCTACGAATCTGGGCGACCGTCGCCTCGATGGCCGCTAACGCCTCGGGCAGGGACAGACCGTCCAGGTCGAGATCGCCCGCGTCCGCGAGCCGCAGGTCGACCAGGTCCCGGTCCAGGCGTGGGCTGTAGGACTCGAGCACGTCCGAGGCCTGGCGGATGCGCTGGGGCGCGAGGCGCGTGCCGGCGCGGAACGACTCGGTCAGATCGAGCGGCGCGCCGACGAGGACGACCTGGCCCTCAGTCGCTGGCCGGCTGGCCAGAAAGGGCACGGATGGGGGCGTCAGAGACACTGGCCGCACGCTCCTCGAGCAGACGTTTCAGAAAGGAGGGCAGGGCAAACGCCGCCCGCTGCAAGGCCGGGGTGTAGTAGCGGGGTGTGATCCCCTGCTCCGCCAGGCGCCGCGCCGCGCGCGCGGGCGAGAGGCGGGCTGGATCGACCGTGGCGCTGGCGAGCGCGAAGCTCCACAGCACGGCCGGATAGGAAGGGATGTTGGCTAGGTAGACCCCTACCCGGGCAAAGATCGCCTCGAGCGCGGCCACAGCCTGGCGCAGCTCGTTCAACTGCAGCAGGGGCGAGCCACTCTGGGCCGCCAGCAGCCCATTCCGCCGCAGCCGCGCCGCAGCCGCGCGATAGAAGCGCTCCCCGAACAGCAGCGTGGCCGGCCCCACCGGGTCGGTGGAGTCGACCAGGATCACGTCGAACGCCTCCCCGCCCGCCTCCAGGTAGGCGAGCCCGTCACCGATGACGAGCCGTGCCCGGGGATCGTCGTAGGCCCCTGCCGAGATGCTGGGCAGCCAGCGGCGGGACACCTCCACCACCGCCGCGTCGATCTCCACCTGGACGGCCTCGCGGACCGGGTGCTGGAGCACTCGGCGCAGACATCCGCCGTCGCCGCCCCCAATGATGAGCACCCGCTCCGGCCTGGGATGTGTACACAGGGGAACGTGGACCAGCATCTCGTGATAGATGAACTCGTCCTGCTCCGTCGTCTGGACCGCTCCGTCGAGCACCAGGGTGCGGCCGAAGGGCACCGTCTGCCAGACCTCGATCCGCTGGTACTCCGAGCGGGCCTCGAACAGATGCCCGAGCGTCTGGAACCGCTGTTGCCACCCGTGGCGCGGGAGCTCTGCCAGCCAGGTCGCGTCAGACACCAATCAGACCCCGAGTCATCTCCATGACCTGGATCCGCTCCGGCGCGAAGTGCTCGCGCAGCACCGGCACGGCAACCGCCGGGTCCCGCTGCTCGCCGCAGGTGAACACGTCGACGGCCGCGTAGCCGAACTCCGGCCAGGTGTGGACCATCACGTGCGATTCCGAGACGACCGCGACGCCGGTCACGCCGATCGGCGTGAAGGGGTAGACCTTGATATCCAGCAGGGTCATGTCGCACGCCTGGACGACCTCCCGCAGGGCCTGCTCCACTGCGGGCACGGAGTTCAGATTGCTGCACCCCCACAGCTCCAGGATCAGGTGGCGCCCAACGCTCTTCACCTCTCACCTCCGTTTCAAGGCAACAGGCGCGGAAGAGGCATGCCTGTCGCCTCACCCGAGTCACTCGCTGCAGCCGCCCTACCCACGACAAAGCACCACCCCAAGGTGGCCCCAGGCGCTCGGCGCGCCCGGTTGTGGCTGGTCAGCCAACCCCAGAAAATGGTGCTCTCTAGCTTTCGCCTATTGGCGGCCTGAACGCTTCCGGCTGCCCTCGCGGGCACCAGCAGCCTTTCTAGTATAGCACACGCGGACCTCCTGCCTGGAATCCAGTGTGAAGGCAGGGTGTGTGCGCCTCGTTCCCGCGCGAACGGGTCGTAGAGGCAGACGGCCCGGACTGCCCGCCGCCCCGGCCCGTCGGGGGCGACGGCCCTGTCCCGCCTTGCGGTGGAGCCGTAGGGGGCGACGGCCCTGTCGCCCCGCCGCGCGGAGCGCGGCAAAGGTCCCGCGAGCCGGGGCATCCTTCTGTGGCCCCCAACCCGCGGGACCCTTTGCCGCCCTCTGGGC
>JACQUR010000408.1 GCA_016210245.1 Chloroflexota bacterium | reverse complement strand
GGCCTGTGGGCACGGGCGAGCCACTCACCATTGGTGGCACAGGCCGCTGGCCTGTGGGCACGGGCGAGCCACTCACCATTGGTGGCACAGGCCGCTGGCCTGTGGGCACGGGCGAGCCGCCCGTGCCACCGCCGGGGGTGCTCGGCAGGCCGGCCGCCAGACGGCCTTCGTAGCGCGTGTCCGGTGCCAGCGGCTGCGCGGGGCGGAAGAGGAGGGTGCGGTCGTCGGGCCACTCGAACGCGCCGGCCACGGGCGCGCCCCCGGCCAGGGCGAGGGTGAACCGGGCCTGCACCGCGGCCCGATCGACCGGCTGATTGAAGCGCACCTTGATCGCCGCCCCTGGACCGACCAGCGTCTCGTTCGGCTTCGGATCGGTGGCGGCCACCGCCGGCGCGGCGGTGGTGAACGTCCAGGCGACCTCAGCGCCCAGCGTGCCGCCCCGCACGTCGCTCACCGAGGCCGGCACGGCGACCCGGTAGGCGGTGGATGGCCGCCAGCCATCGGTCGGCTTGAAGGTGTACAGGCTGGTGTTCAGCCAGCGCCCGGCGCCGGCGAGCGGCGGATCGAAGCGCAGGAACTGGTCGGCGCGGGTCGACTGGTCGAGGGCGGTGAGTGGGACGACCGGGCGATTGAACTGGACGTAGAGGCTGGCGTCGACGGCCACGTCCGCCGCGCCCTGTTCCGGGACGACCGAGGCCACGGCCAGGCGGCCGGCGGTGGTGAAGCGAGCCCGCTGCGGCTCGGCCGCGCCCCCGCCCTCGGTCCAGCGCACCTCGTAGCTGGCGCCCGGCGCCAGCCCCGGCCAGTCGGGCCGGAAGACGAGCGTATCGTCCTCCCAGTCGAACGCGCCCGGGGCCGGCGGGTCGAGGGCGAAGCTGCGCTCCAGCGCTTCGCGTTCCGCCAGGTTGCGCACGCGCAGCGCGATCGGCCCGAACACCGGCACGTCGGCGCTCTCCGGACGGGGGAAGACCAGCTCGATCGGCTCCGGCGCGGGCGCCGGCCGCGAGCCTGGCAGGCAGGAAGACAGGACGAGGCTGGCGCTCAGCGCGGCCAGGACAAAGCGTGGGAGGCGCTGCACGGCGATCATCTCCAGGGCTGTTCTGACCCCAGTCTACGGCAGTCCGCGCGGCGCGCCATCCCCGAAACCAGGTATGTCGCCTCAGGGTGGTGGGTATCTTTGGCCGCCTTTGGGTTGTTGGCCACTTCCAGGGGCGGTGGTGCTACAGCACCACTGCCCCTGGAAGTGGCCAACAACCCTACTCCTGCTCATGTGCTCCCGGCGCCGAGATCACTGCGTCCACCGGCTCGATCCCGCTGGGCGCATCTCCGCCCCCGCTGCCCGTCGGGCTCGCCGGCGGGAGCTCGCCGCTGGCTACCACGTTTCCGTCCGGGTCGTGCAGGTCAAGGAAGTGATTGCCGTCCGCCAGGTCGAGCGACAGATCCACCAGGGCACCCGACGCCGAGACCGCCATCTCCCACGTCTGCAGACGACCGCGCCCGGCCGCGTCTGCCTGCAGCTCGCCGAGGAAACCAGAGCTGGCGCTCGGCTGCTCGCGGGTCCCGGCGTGGAGGTGGACCACGTAGCGCGCGTCCGGCTGCAGGCCTTCCGCCTCCAGCGTGAGCAGCGTCTTCTGAGGCGCCCCACTCTGGACAGCCAGGACCGCAGTCGCGCGCACCCCCGAGTCATCCTTGCCCTCGGCGTCGAATGGGACGGTGACCGCCGCCGGCCCCTGTCCAGTCGGGGCCCGCGGGATAGCGCCGCAGGCGACCGGCGCCAGCGTCGCAGCGTCCACCACCGTGACCACGTGGCCGCCGTCGGCGAGCAGCCCGAGCGACAGCGGCACGCTGTCGCCCCCAGCCGAGACCTGGACCTTGTCGGCGAGCAGGTGCGCCTGGCCGTTCGAGTCGGGCACGACGGTGCCCAGCAGGCCGAAGCTTGCGCTCGGCTGCTCGACCACCCCGTCCGCCGCCGCGGCCGCTGGCGCCCGCGCCGGGCCGAACAGGAGCAGGAAGGCGAGAAGCGCAACGGTGTGGAAGCGAGACATGATTGGACCTCCTTCGGTGTTCTCTGAGGGCAGTCTACGGCGAGTGTCGCCGCGCGCCATCCCCGAAACCAGGTATTCGCACCGGGAGGCAGTGAGTACTTGCAGCGTCTGCGCGAACCGCGGAGACACCGAGCCGCGGGTCGTGGGCTCGGCCGGCAGGAACACAGAGCAAGGCTGGCGTTCAGCGCAGCGAGGAGGAAACGCGAGAGGCGCTGCACGGCGATCATCATCAACTGCCGTCATGAGCCGAGCGCTCTCGGCCTGCTCTCGGCCTGATCGCGGCCAACATGCCTGTGATCATCCACGCATGCCTACCAGCAGAAGGTAGGCCGTGGGCGCCGTACCCGAAGCTCACGCTGGGCGTCAGCCCGTCGCTGTAGCTGAGCGAGGTGAGGCGGTTCAGGGCGTCGTAGCCCGAGCTGGTGGTCTGGCCCAGCGGGTCCAGCAGGGTCAGGCGGTTGCCGTTCCCGTCGTAGCTCCACTCGGTCACCAGGGTCGGGCTGGTGGTCGGCCAGCTCGGGTACTGGACCTCCCGCCGCAGCCGATTCAAGCCGTCGTACAGGTAATCCACCGCCCGCTCGTACGTGCCATCGCCGCTGGCTCGCACCACTCGGGTCAGGTTGCCCCGATGGTCGTAGCTCTGGACGGTGCGGTAGAGTGGGGAGGG
>JACQUR010000412.1 GCA_016210245.1 Chloroflexota bacterium | reverse complement strand
CGTCCGGCGGCGCCGGGAGGTCCGGCTGGCGCGGCCCCGGAGCGCGGCCGCGTCTGGCCTGGGCGACGCCTCGCGAGCGGGCGGCTGCGCGGCCGGGGAGGGCTCGCCAGGGGCCGGTCGGCTGCGGGGGTGGGGCGGCTCGCCCGCGCAGACAGGATGTCTGCGCTCCCAGGGGGGCGACGCTCCGCGCGGAAACGTGACCCGCACCCGCGAATCGCGCCCACCTTGACAGAGGTCGTCTCCGCGCCTAGCCTTCCCCTATGCAGCTTCGCCAGGCGCTCGACGATTGCTCCACCGCACTCCTGCTCCGCATCGCGCGCCAGCACGCGCTGGCGCTGGCGGAGACGGCGGTCCGGGCGGAGATTGCCGCCGCGGTCGAGGCGCGCCTGGGCCAGCCCGAGTACCTGACGTGCTACCTGGCCGAGCTGCCCGCCCTGCAGCGGGGCGTGCTGGAGTTCGTGGCCGGCGCGGGCGGCGAGGTGCGGGGCTACGAGCTGGAGCGGCGCGTCCGCCACCGGGCCAGCGCGGCGCCTGCACCGGAGAGCACAGGCGAGCCGCCTGTGCAGGCGATGGAGGAACTGCCACCCGTGGCAGCACTGCCCACCAGCGGTGGCACAGGCGGCCCGCCTGTGCAGGGTCGCGCCTCGGCGGGTGAGCCGGGTGAGGTGGTGCTCGACCTGCTCCAGCGCGGGCTCCTGTTCCGCGCCTTCGTGCCCACGGGGCCACGGCGGGGCGAGACCTACTGCCTGCCGGCCGAGTTCCAGCCGTTCGTGCTCGGCTCGCAGCACGCCCCTTCCATGGCCCAGGTGCTGGAGCCGGCCGAGCGCGCCGGCCCCAGCCTGGAGCACGATCCTGCCTTCAGCCTGTTCCTGCTGGCCAGCTACCTACGCCGGACCAGGGGCGAGCGCGTCGCCCAGTTCCCGGCCGAGGTGGCCGACCTGCTCGGCCACGTGGGCGACCTCACCCCGGCCAGCCATGGACGCTTCCTGGCCACCCTCGCCCGGCAGAGCGGGGCGCTCGAGCAGAGCGGCACCAGACTGGTGCCCACTGAGGTGGTCGGCGAGTTGCTCGAGCGGCGCGAAGCGACCGGTGGCCGCCTGTGGGAGGCCTTCCTGGACTGCGCGGAGTGGAACGAGGTGGTCGAAAGCGGTCTCTCCCCCTCGCCGCTCCTGGGACGGCTGCGCGACGCAGTCGAGCTGCGCACCCAGGCGCTCGAGCTCGTGCGCTGGCTCGATCCGGAGCGCTGGTATCCGGTCGAGGCGGTGCTCGCCGCCATCCACCACGTGGCGCCCGACGTGCTGCGCGTACACTACGAGTCGGCCTCGGCCAGCTTGCTGGAGCCGAGGACCGGCCAGATCCTCCAGGGGCCGGACTCCTGGGCGCACGTGGAGGCGCCGGTCCTGCGCTACTTGCTGGCCGGGCCGCTCCACTGGCTCGGCATCGTGCGCTGGTCGGCCGACGCCCAGGGCCGCGACCTCGTCACCCTGACCGAGTCGGGCGCGGCGCTGGTGGCCGGCGCGCCGCCGCCTCTGCTCGCGCCGGTCGAGCCCGCGCGCCTGGAGCGCGATGGCACGCTGCGCTTCCCCCGCCAGGGCAACCTGGCGGCCATGTACCGATTGGAGACCTGGGCGCGGCTCGTCCGGCGCGGTGACCCCTCGGACTACCTGCTGGACGCGGCCAGTCTGTGCAACGGGCTGGCCGCGGGGGGGAGCCTGGACGACGTGATCCGCCTGCTGGCCGCGGTGCTCGGCGCTCCCCTGTCGGAACGGGTCAAGCAGACCCTCTCGGCCTGGGCGGCCGAGTATGGGCAGGCCAGCATCCGCCCGGCCGTGCTGCTGAGTGTCGCCGACGAGCAGCTCGCCGCGCGGCTGCTCGACGCCCCGGAGCTGGCGCCGTACCTGCGCAGTCGGGTCGGGCCCACGACGGCCCAGGTAGCCGCCTCGCAGGTCGAGCCCCTGGTACGGCAGTTGCGGGCCCTGGGGTGCTATCCTGCGCTGGATGCCTCCCTGCGCCTCATGGCCAGCCGCGGCGCCTACGCCGGGCTGGTCGACGAGCGCACCCTGGAGCTGCTCCTGGTGTCGGTGGAGGCGCTGAGGCGCCTGGCGCCGACGGCGTTGGCTGAATTAGAGGACGTGGGCGAGCTGCGCTATCGCCTCCAGGCGTCGCTGGGGAGCGAGCGCTCGCGGCGCCTCGAGGCGATCGCGCGCCGGGCGGTGAAGGAAGCCGCCAGTGGCCAGCCACCAGCCCGCAGCAAGGGGAAGCAGCCGGTGGGGAGGCGACGCAGAGCCGCCCCTGCCCCGGGCGAGCGTCCTGAGAGCTGACTGCTGAGCGCTGAAAGCCGAGGGCTGACTCCTGATGGCTGAAAGCTTGAACCTGCGCCAACGCCTCGAACACGCTGGGCTGGCCTTCCAGCAGCAGTACGGCCGTCCGCCCACGCGGGCCTTCCGAGCCCCCGGGCGGGTCAACCTGATCGGCGAGCACACCGACTACAGCGGCGGCCTGGTCCTGCCGCTGGCCATCGACCGCGACGTGCTGGCCCTGGTGGCCCCGGCGCCGGCTCGCCGGGTCCGCATCTTCTCGCTGGCCTTCGACGAGGCGCGGGAATTCGCCCTGGGCGCGGCGGAGGCCGGCGCGCCCAGTGGGCACTGGAGCGACTACGTCCGCGGCGTGCTCTCCGCCCTGGAGCAGCAGGGCCTCGACCTGGTGGGCTGTGATCTGCTGGTCGAGAGCGCGGTCCCCATCGGCTCGGGGCTCTCCTCCTCGGCCGCCTTCACGGTCGCCCTGGCCCAGGCGCTGGCGAGCGTGGCAGGCCACGCCCTGCAGCCGGTCGACCTGGCGCTGCTCTGCCAGGCCGCCGAGCAGCGCGCGGCCGGGGTGGAGTGCGGGATCATGGACCAGTTCGCCGCCACGCTCTCGCGGCGGGGCTGCGCGCTGTTCATTGACTGTGCCCAGGCCAGCTACCAGCACCTCCCCTTCGATGAGCGCCGAGCGCGGGTGGTGGTGGCCGACAGCGCCACCCGTCGCGCTCTGGCCGAGGCCGACTACAACACGCGCCGGCGGGAGGTGGAGCACGCCCTGGATTGGCTGCGCCGCGAGCGGGGCATCGACTCGCTGCGGGCGATCGAGCCCGGCGACCTGGACGAGGCGCTCGAGGGCATGCCCGAGCTGCTCGACCGACGGGTGCGCCACGTGGTGGAGGAGAACCGACGGGTCGCAGCCAGCGTGGCCGCGCTGCAGCGCGGCGAGGTGGAGACCCTGGGCCTGCTGATGCTGACCTCCCACGCCAGCCTGCGCAGCCTGTTCGAGGTCAGCACCCCCGAGTTGAATGCCCTGGTGGAGGCGGCGGTCGAGGCGCCGGGCTGCCTGGGCGCCAAGCTGAGCGGGGCGGGTTTCGGCGGCTCGACCGTCAACCTGGTGCGCCCGGAGCAGGTGGAGCGCTTCTGCCAGGCCCTGGCGCACGGCTATCGCCAGCGGACCGGGCTGGAGGCCTCCCTCTCCCCGTGCTGGTCGGCCGACGGCGCGTCGGAGATAGCAGTCCTGAGTGCTGAGTGCTGAGTGCTGAGTGCTGAGTCCTGAGTCCTGAGTGAGGACCTCACTCAGCACTCAGGACTCAGCACTCAGCACTCAGCACTGGTTCGTGCTATAATCCGGGCGCTAGAAAGACGGGTTGAAAGAGCGCCAGGACCCTTGAAAGCGTGGGCTATCAAGGGTTTTTCAACGTTCCGCCAGGACCGAGCAGAAGGATCGACCAATGACGAACGTAGCCCAATTGTTCCCGCCCCGGGAGCGCAAAGAGATCGCCGAGTTCTCGGTCGGCGACACGGTGCGCGTCCACGTGAAGGTCGTGGAAGGGGGGCGCGAGCGCGCCCAGGTCTTCGAGGGAGTGGTGATCGGCCAGCACAAGCCCAAGGCCATCGACGGCACCTTCACCGTGCGCCGCATCGCCAGCCACGGCGTGGGCGTCGAGCGCGTCTTCATGTACCAGTCCCCGCGCGTGGAGAAGGTGGATGTCGTCCGCCACGGTAAGGTCCGCCGCGCCAAGCTCTACTTCCTGCGCGAAAAGATGGGCAAGGCCGGCCGCCTCAAGGAGCGCCGCGTCATCAACAACGCCTAATTCCACCCCGTTTTCAAAAAGGGCGCCCCAGGGCGCCCTTTTTGCGTTTCCAGCCCCCTTGACAATTCCGCCCATTGGTCGCTTGATCGTAGAACCATCGCCACCCATCGTCCCGCGCGTAGCCGGACCCCCCAGGAGGAATCATGTCGTTGCTCTCCCGCCTTACCACCCTCGCCCTCGTCGTCTCCAGCGGCCTGCTCGGTGCCGCCGAAGGCCTGCGCTACGG
>JACQUR010000422.1 GCA_016210245.1 Chloroflexota bacterium | reverse complement strand
GACGCGCGAGGAGCGGGAGTCCGACGACCTCACCGAGCGCGAGCGGGAGGTGCTCCGCCTCATCGCCGCCGGCAAGACCAGCAAGGAGATCGCCGAGCAGCTCTACCTCAGCGTCCACACGGTGGAGCGGCACCGCCAGAACATCATGGGCAAGCTCCAGCTCCACAACCGGGCCGAGCTGATCCGCTACGCCATCCGCAAGGGGCTGATCGAGCTGGAGGCGTAGTCGAGTGCTCACGGCTGGGTCTGCCAGTCCCTCGTTCGCAAGGAGCTGCGCTGCCGGATCTGCTCGAAGTGGCCGTCCGCGTGCCAGAGCACCCGGCCGTCGGCAATGGCGCATTGGGCGATCACGAGGTCAGGGAGCGGCAGGAGGAGCCCCTGCTTACGCAAGCCGTGCCCTAGCCGCGCAGCCTCCTCCCAAATCGCCGCGGTGATAGCAACCTCTGGTACGCCGCGCAGGACCTCCAGGAGCGTTTCGAACGCCGTCTGATCGCGGGCACCGATCAGCAGTTCCGCATTCACTACCCAGCACGTGGCTACCTGCCCGCGGGCCAGAGCTTCCTGCACTGCAGCCTTGAGCTCCTCCCACCCCTTTGTACGGAGGTAGCGGACCCAGACGGAGGAGTCGAGGAGGAGCAACCCGTGAGCCATTCAGGACTCGGGCGTAGCGGACTCCCGCCACCGCCGCAGATCTGCTTCGTCCAGTTCAACGAGGCCAGAGCCGCCCAGTTCGGCTAGCCTGGTGAGCCGGCGGCGCTGGATGAACTCGCGCAGGGCCTGCTCGATCGCCTCCCGCTTCGTCTTCGCCTGGGCGAGTTGCCGAGCTTCCTCCACGAGCGCGGGATCCACCGTGATAGAGAACCTCGCCATGGTGCGCCTCCTTGCAGCATCAGGAGGATACACCAGAGTGGGACCTTCTGGGGAACTCCTACTCGCGGCCCCTACCCCACCGGGTGGGCCTCGCCCCACCCTCTTGCGCTCCGCAGCGCAGAAAGGCACCATCGAAAGACGGTGCCTTTCTGCGTTAAGAATGGCGTTCTCTGGCGATGCCTGGGGCCAGGGCGGAGCGCGAAACTTGGGCGTCGATACCAAGCCGCGACGCGGCAGGGGGGCGACCGCTGTGGCCGTCCCTCAAGGAGGTAGAGAGGGTGGCAGAGCAACCGATCCCGGACCAGCAACCCACCCCGGAGCAGCCGGAGAACGCTCGAGCCAGTTCCCGGCGCCAGTTTCTGAGAAGGGCCGGGCTGGTGGCGGCCGTGCTGGTGCCAGCCGGTGTCGCAGGGGGCGCGCTCGGGACCGCGGCAGCAAGCGCAGCCCCGTCCCAAGAGATGGCTGCCGCAGAACGGGAGGCGCTGCGGCAGCGGTTCCTGGACGAGGCCCGCGCCGCGGTCCAGGCAGCGCACCCGCTGGCGGCCTCGGAGCAACTGCCCGAGGCGGCGCTGGCCAACCTGGCCGACCCCACCGGCCAGCGGGCCGTCAAGCTGCAGGCGGCCGTGCCCCGGCCAGCGGCGGCCCCGCGCCAGGCGGCCCAGGTCGCCCCACCCGTGCAGCAGAACGTGCTGGTGCGCATGCAGCAGGACCTCCAGCGGGCGCTCCAGAAGCCGATCGAGCAGCGCCGCTGGGCGATGGCCATCGACCTGCGCAAGTGCATCGGCTGCAGCGCCTGCACGGTGGCCTGCAAGGCGGAGAACAAGCTCCCGCCGGGCGTCGTCTACCGGCCGGTGGTCGAGGAGGAGGTCGGTACCTACCCCAACGTCTCTCGGCGCTTCACCCCGAGGCCGTGCATGCAGTGCGAGAACCCTCCCTGCGTGCCCGTCTGCCCGGTCAGCGCTACCTACCAGCGCCCCGACGGGATCGTCGAGATCGACTACAACGCCTGCATCGGCTGCCGCTACTGCATTGCCGCCTGCCCCTATGGGGCCCGGACCTTCGACTGGGGCGAGAACTACACCAGCGGCACCCCGCGGCTGGAGGCATACGAGCAAAAGGTGTCGTTCGAGTACGGCCAGAGCTGGTCGCGGGAGAACGGGCAGTCCCCGGTGGGCAACGTGCGCAAGTGCCAGTTCTGCGTCCATCGCCTGGAGGCGGGCATGCTGCCGGCCTGCACCACTACCTGTGTGGGGGGGGCGACCTACTTTGGCGACGCCAACGATCCCAGGAGTCTGGTGTCCGAGCTGATCAGCCGCCCTAACACCATGCGGCTGAAGGAGGAGCTAGGCACTCGACCCAAGGTCTACTACGTGTTGTAGGAGGCGCCTCGTGAAGAAGACCGTCTATTACCTGGTCATCGTCGCCCTGAGCCTGCTGGGGCTCTGGGCACTGTGGGTCCGCGTGGAACAGGGGATGAAGGTCACGGCCCTCACCAGCTACATCTCGTGGGGCCTGTGGGTTTCGGTGTACATCTACTTCATCGGCCTGTCCGCCGGGTCCTTCCTCCTCTCTACCATGATCTACGTCTTCCGGATGCACCAGCTCGAGCGGGTCGGGCGCATGGCGCTGCTGACCGCCCTGTTCAGCCTGGGGGCCGGGCTGCTGTTCATCTGGGTGGACCTGGGCCACCTGGAGCGCTTCTGGGAGATCTTCACCCGCCCGCACTTCACCTCCATGATGGCCATCGAAAGCTATCTGTACCTGGTCTACATGGCGCTGATCCTGGCCGAGCTGTGGCTGCTCATGCGGGATGACCTGGCCACGCTGCGGGACAAGACGGTCGGCTGGCGCCGGCCCCTGTACCGCCTGCTGGCCCTGGGCTATCGCACCGCGACCGCACCCGCGGCGCGGCAGAAGCAGGTAGAGCAGGCGCGGTGGTGGATCACGGCGCTGGGCATCCTGGGCATCCCCACCGCCGTCGGCGTCCACGGCGGCACGGGTGCTATCTTCGCCGTGGCCATCGCCCGACCCTACTGGAACGGCGGCCTGTTCCCCATCGTCTTCCTCGTCTCCGCGCTGGCCTCGGGCGCCGCCCTGGTTACCTTCCTGTACGCGGCCTTCGGCCCCCGGGTGGCCGAGTTCCTCCAGGTGCTCAAAGGGGTGGCCAACCTGACCATCCTGTTCATCGGCATCGACCTGCTCCTGCTCCTCTCGGAAGCCGTGACCGGGCTGTACGGCGGGGTGCCCTCCCACGTGGAGGTGTTCAACGCCATCTTCCAGGGACCGTTCGCGTTCGTGTTCTGGCTGGGGCAGTTGGGCCTGGCCGCGGTGGTGCCCATCGTCGCGGTTTCGATCGCCCTGACCAGGCAGCCTCGCCTGCCCCACCCGCAGGCCATCCTGGCGGGGCACCCTGCCCCGCCGAGGGGGAACGCGCCCACAGCCCGTCGTCGCCCCGTCGGAGCGCTTACCCTGGCCTCCCTCGCCATCGTGGCCGTGGTGGTCGCGGGCGACGCGCTGGTGCTCAGCTCGCAGCGCGCGCCCGTCCTGCTGGCAGCGTCTTCGCCCGAGTTGCCCGTGCTGTCCACCATCGGCTTCTGGGTGGCCCAGCTTGCGCTCGTGGCCGGCGTGGTGGCGCTGCTCGCCCAGCGGTGGGGCAGCCCCCACTTCTGGCTGGGCCTGGCCGGCCTCTCGACCGTCGCGGGCATCCTGGCGGTACGGGTGAACATCGTCATCCCGGGCTTCGTGGTGCCCGTCCTGGAGCACCTCAACCATGCCTACCAGGACCCCAGGCTACGCTACACGTACTTCCCCAACGGACTCGAGTGGGCCTCCACCGTGGGGCTCGTCGCGCTGATCGTGTTCCTGTTCAGTCTAGCCTATGAGCTGCTGCCCATCTACGGCCTCGAGGAGAAAGCCCGATGACCGAACCGAAAGGCCCCCTGACTAACCTGGTTGATCGACGCACCTTCCTGAAGTCGGCCGCCTTCCTGGGAGGCACGGTCGCCGCGGCCGAGCTGGTGCCCCTGGCGCTGGGCACAGCCACCCGGGCGCAGGCCAGCTACCTCACCCCCGGCCAGGAGTACATCCTGGCCAAGCCGGAGAACGTTATCTACACCACCTGCCTCCAGTGCCAGATCCGCTGCCTGCTGAAGGTGAAACAGCAGGACGGGGTGGTGGTGAAGATCGACGGCAGCCCTTACTCGGCGAAGCAGTTTCTGCCCAACATCCCCTACGACACCTCGCCCGCCGAGGCGGCCAGGATGGATGGCAAGCTCTGTCCCCGGGGCCAGGCGGGCGTGCAGACCCTGTACGATCCCTACCGCATCCGTAAGGTCCTCAAGCGGGTGGGCCCCCGGGGCAGCGGGAAGTGGCAGACCATCGACTTCAACCAGGCCATCGACGAGCTCGTGGCCGGGGGCGACCTGTTCGGCGAGGGGCCGGTGGCCGGACTGCG
>JACQUR010000405.1 GCA_016210245.1 Chloroflexota bacterium | reverse complement strand
TACCGTGGGGGATACGCTGTTCGCCGTTCACCTCGGCGGCCGGGACTCACACCCAGCTTCAGGCATCAAGTTGTCAAGGCTCTTCGCCTTGCCTCCTTCCTTGAGCTTTCCTGCTCATTTCAAGAGAACGAATCGCAGGCCCTGGTTGTCGTAGCTGTACGTGGTGCGCACCACCGACGCGGGCGGCGTCGGCAACGGCTGGGCGCGGTTCGGCCAGGTCCAGGGGGCCGGGCTCTGCTGCACTTCCTGCAGGCTGTCGCGCTGGTCGTAGACGTACTTTGTCACCTGCCCGTTGGCGTCGATGGCCACCTCGCGGTTGCCGACCGCGTCGTAGGTGAACTCGGTCACCAGTTGAGACCCGCCCGAGGCCGGAGGCGGCGCCTTGGCGAAGCGCAGCCGATCTTCGTTGTCGTACGTGTACTGCCAGGTGTGGTCGGCTGGCACGCCCCCGGCCGCGTTGCCGTTGGGGTCGACCATGCTCGTCCGCCGGCCAAGCGAGTCGTAGTCGTAGCTGGTCGCGGCGTGGGTGCCGTCGTCCAGCAGCGGGCCGGTCGTGCTTTGCAGCAGCCCGGCCCGCTTGCCGGCGTCGCCGTTCGAGTAGTAGGTGAAGGTGCTGGCGTAATCGCCCGGCGTCTGGCTGGCGTTGCCTCGGGGCGGGATGACCTTCGACACCAGACCCGGGTGGTTGGCGTCGTACGTGAACGTCGTCACCGCCGACTGCTGCCCCTGCTCCGGGTCGGTGTACCGACGGGTGACCGACTCCAGCTTCGTCTGGGTGGCCGTATCGTAGGCCAGGTCGGTGGCGTAGAGCAGGTTGAGGCTGGCGCTCAGGTTGGTCGTGCAGTCCACCGTCGTCCCGCTGTTGACCCCCTTGGGCGAGATGGTCTGGACCAGGTTGTTCTTGCCATCGTACTGGAAGAGCGTCACCGGGCGGTTGGCGCCCACGGTGGGCGGGGGATCGATGCGGCGGGTGAGGTTGCCGTGGCTGGTGGCGATGGCCGCCCCGGAGTAGTCGACGTCGTAGCAGAAGGTGGTCGTGTTGCCTCGCCCGTCCTTCGCCCAGACGCGGTTGCGGCTGCTGTCGTAGCCGTACTCCTCGGTGATCCACTCCGCCGGGGCGCTGGTCGGCTTGGAGAGGCGCTTGACGAGCCGCCCCTGCAGGTCGTAGGTTTCCTCCACCTTGAAGGTCCAGTTCCCGTCGAAAGAGGTGGCCGGATACGTGACCGTGGTGGTGGTGGTGCCGTCGGCGTTGGTGGCGTAGGCCAGGCTGGTCTGCTGGCCCGTGGCCAGCCCTTTAGCGTCCTTCTGCGTGGCCACGCGCCCCTGGGCGTCGTAGGTCATCGTCACCGCGGTGTGGGTGTTGGCGTCGGTGATGCTCGTGAGCCGCGTGCTCGTGCCGTCGTACCCGAGCGTCGTCGTCTTGCCCTCGCGGTCGGTCACCTTCCACAGCCGGCCGCTGCTGTACTCGTAGCGAACCACCCGGGCCGGGCTGGCCCAGTCGCTGACACTCGTCAGCAGCCCGCTTGTGGGGTCGTAGCCGAGGGTGAGCGACCCACGATTGGCGGGATCGGTCACGCTGGTGAGCTTGCCGCTGGTCGGGTCGTAGCTCAGCGTGGTCCGGTTCCCGTAGCGGTCGTCCACGTACTTCAGCTTGCCCGCGGCGTCGAAGCCCAGGGCGCTCTGATCGGTGCGCTCGAGCAGCCACACCGCGCCCAGAGGCAGCCCGCCGGGCTTGGTTAGCGTGTCGAAGACGCCCGCGGAGGGCGCGTAGGCCGACCCGTCCCAGGCGAAGCGGTCGGTCCGCCCGTCCCAGTGGATCACCTCCACGGTCGGGCTGGTGTCGACCAGCCGGGTGTGGTAGGTGTGGGTCCAAGCCCGGCCCGAGCGGCCCGCTGCGGGTGTCCAGGGAGTTGTAGCCGCGGGCGAAGACCACGCCACCCCCGCGCCCGGGCAGGGCCAGGTCGGTGTGCTGATAGGTGTAGTTGCCCGTGGCGGTGTTGACCGGGTCAGTGGTTGTGCTCTGGGCCGAGGGATTGGCCCCGAAGGTCGCCGCGACGGGCAGCGCCCCGCCAGCGGTGAAGTGCGCGCGGATGCGCTCGGCCGACAGCGCGCTGCGATAGACCGCCACCTCGTCGATGCGGCCCGAGAACGAATCGGTGTTGGCGCACGGGTAGCGCTTGCCGATCCAGGTCTCCGTCGGCGAGGAGGTGATGGAGCCTGCCGTGGTGTCGGTCTTGGTGTCCACCAGTTGGCCGTCCACGTAGAGCCGCACCTGGTCCGCAGCCACGTCGCGGACCCCGACCAGGTGGTGCGGCTTGCCGTCGGTCACGAAGCCGCCCGTGGCCAGGACCAGGGAGTTGTTGGGATCGGCCAGCACGTCCTCGACCCGGAAGGTGGCGGTCGAGCCGGAGGTGTAGATCATCAGTGTGCCCCACAGGCACTTCTGCTGCGAGAAGACGATCTGGCCGACGGTGCTGCTGGTGCTGATCCAGGCCTCGACCGTGATGCTGTCGCCCGAGCCGAAGGATGGATTCGGAAGCTGGATGCCGCCGCCGCCGAACTGCATGGCGGGATTGGCGGTGTCACTGCCCAGCAGGCTGCCGACGTTGAGCGTCACCATGCCGCTGATGCTGCCGCTGTTGCCATTGCCGGACATGTCCACCGCGGTCGTGCCTGAGGTCTCGCCCAACCGCCAGTATCCAATGGGGCTATCGGCCAGCACCTCGCTCGAGTACGGGGTTGCCGCCAGTGCCACAGGGGTGAAGAGCCCGCCCGAATTCAGGCCCAGCAGGACCAGAGTTCCAAAATGGCCGCCCTTCAATGGCCGCCCTTCGCCAGATGCTCGCCATGCCACCTCACCCGCTTGTAGCCCCCGGCGGGCACCTGCGACCCGGCCGGTAAGAGTCCGCGCGTTATACAGGCCCAGGTGGCCGGGGTGCAAGGTAGCCGAGCCTCGGTACCCGCCCGCGGCGCAGCATGCTGGGCGCCATCTCCGGTCTGTGAGCCGCGTGGGCCGAGCCGGGGTGAACTGCCGGCAGGCCCATTGTGCAGGCCTCTAGCTCTTGACGGAATCGAGCGGTTGTGCATAATGCGGCCCATGTGTCGTGATAGCTGCCGCTGGCTCAGCCAGCTCATCGTGCTCGGAGCCCTGACTGCGGCCTGCGCCACTGCTGGGCCGCCCGCTGCCACGCCGGAGCCGACGGCCGTGGCGCCATCTGACCTCTCCTCCCTGGACGCCACGCCGGTGGCCGAGGCGCCGGCGACCCTGGAAGTCGGGAGCGAGCCGTACCGCCCGCCGGTCCCCACGCCCACGCCCTCGCCGTTGGCCACCTGGGTGCAGAACCTGCGGCCGACCGACTTGCTGGCCGGGCCGGCCGAGGACGCGCTGCGTCTGACGCTGCTGCCGGCCCAGAGCTACCTCAAGGTCCTGGAGGCGCGGGCAGGCTGGCTCCTGGTCGCCTACGGCGGCGACAGCGACGGCCACAAGCCCGGCAATGCCTGGGTGCGGGCCGCGGACGTGGGGCCAGCCAGCAGCCCACCCAAGTGGGTCAAGAACCACCGGGTGACCGACCTGCGGTCGGGCCCCGAACCGACGGCGGCGACCCTCATCACCCTGGAGCAGTGGAGTTTCCTGGAGTTGATGGGCCAGGACCAGAACGGCCGCCTGCTGGTCCGCTACGCTGGCGACGGGCGCGCCCGTCGCCCCGGCCTGGCCTGGGTGGAGGCGACGGACGTGGGTCCGGTCCAGCCGCCCGAGAAGAGCCAGCTTCCACGCGCTTACCCGGCCATCGCCCAGCCGGACGCAGTGCGCATCCAGGTGCCGTACCGCAGCCAGCTCGACGGCACTCCCTGGGCGGAGGCCAACTGCGGCCCCACCACGCTGGGCATGGCGTTGGAAGCCCTGGGCATCAACGTCTCCTCCACCGAGCTGCGCCGGCAGGTGCTCAACGTGCAGCAGCTCTGGGGCAATGACGTGGGCTCGTACATCTGGGCCCTGGCCCGGGTGGCGGAGGCCAACGGCGCGCGGACGCTCGACCTCTACCAGAAGAACGGCCAGCTCAAGCACTGGTCGCTGGGCGATGTGCGCGATCACCTCCGGGCGGGCCACCCGGTGGTCGTGCAGGCGTACTTCCGCGCCTTGCCCGGACGGCAGGGGTCGGGCTATGCGGGCGACCACTACATCGTCCTCAGCGGCCTGGTGGGCGATGACTTCCTGTACAACGACGCCATCAACGTTGACGGCCTGGGCTACGACCGGCGCCTGACCCCCGAGCAACTGCGGCAGGTCATGGACGCCAGCGACCGGGAGTACGCCTACTCGGCGTTCGCGCTCACCAAGTAAGCCCCCTGGCGCAAAGCGGAAGGCGTAGTGCGTGACGCACTACGCCTTCCGCTTTGCCTGGTGGAGGCGTAGCCCGAGCCCGGGGTATAGTGGCGTGGTCAGGGATCGCTGACGGCTGAATGCTCACGGAGGAGGCAGGCATGAGTGGTGAACGTGTGGACGCGCACCTCGTACAGCGCCTGGCCGAGCTGGCCAGGTTGTCGGTCGACCAGGCCCAGGCCGAGCGCCTGGCGCCGATGCTGGCAACCCTGCTGGATCAAGCCGAGCGCCTGCGCGCGCTGGGCCTGGATGGGGTGGAGCCAGCCCCGGCGCTGCACCTGGAGGAGCGCCAGCCATGAGCGCTGAAGAGCTGGTGTACCTCTCGGCCGCCGAGGCCGCTCGACGCCTCCGCGCGCGCGAGCTGTCGCCGCGCGAACTGGTGGAGGCCTGTCTGGCCCGCATCGAGGCGCTCAATCCACGGCTGAACGCCTTCGTCACCGTCACGGCCGAGGCGGCGCGTGCCGCGGCGCGCACAGCCGAGGCGGAGATCCAGCACGGCCGCTACCGGGGTCCGCTCCACGGCATCCCCCTGGCGCTCAAGGACCTCTTTGCCACCCGGGGCGTGCGGACGGCCGCCGGCTCGAAGGTGCTGGCCGACTGGGTGCCGGACTACGACTCCGCGGCCGGCGAGCGGCTGCGCGAGGCCGGGGCGATTCTGCTGGGCAAGACCAACACCCACGAGTTCGCCTTCGGGGCGACCACGATCAACCCGCACTTTGGCCCGACCCGCAACCCCTGGGACACCGAGCGGGTGCCCGGCGGCTCCAGCGGCGGCTCGGCCGCGGCCGTGGCGGCTGGCCTGTGTACCATCTCCCTCGGCTCGGACACTGGCGGGTCGATCCGCCTGCCCGCTGGCGTGACCGCCACCGTCGGGCTGAAGCCCACCTACGGGCGCGTCAGCCGCTATGGCGTGGTGCCGCTGTCCTGGTCTCAGGACCACGTGGGGTCCATCACTCGCACGGTGGAGGACGCCGCCCTGGTGCTGAACGCCATCGCCGGCCACGATCCGCGGGACCCGGCCTCCGCCCGCCGGCCGGCGTCCGACTTCACCCGCGCGCTGGACGGCCACGTGGCCGGGCTGCGGCTGGGCCTGTTGAAGGAGCAGTTCGAGCAGCCGACCGACCCGGAGGTCAGCCGGGCGGTCTCCGCCGCCGTAGCCACTCTGGAAGGGTTGGGAGCGAAGGTGGAGGAGGTGTCGTTTCCAGAGCATGGCCAGGCCCTCAACGCCGGCAGCGTGATCCTGTTCGCTGAGGCGGCGTCGGTCCACGAGACCTGGCTGCGCGAGCGACCTGGCGACTACGGCGAAGACGTGCGGGGCCGGCTGGAGCAGGGCTCGCTCGTGCCGGCCATCGACTACCTGCGCGCCCAGCGCGCTCGCACGGTGGTGATCGAGCGCTTCAACCGCCTGTTCGAGCGGGTCGATCTGATCCTCTCCCCCTCCGTGCCCGTGTCGCCGCCGAAGCTGGACGAGCCGATGATCTCGGTGAGCGGGATCACGCTCGATGCGCGGGCGGCGCTGCTGCGCAATACCCGGCTCTACGACGTGCTCGGCCTGCCCGCGCTCTCCGTCCCGTGCGGGTTCACCCGGGCTGGCCTGCCGGTCGGCTTGCAGGTGGCGGGCAAAGCGTTCGACGAGGCCATGGTGCTGCGGCTCGGGTGCGCGCTCGAACAGGTGTCGCCCTGGCGCTCCCGGCACCCGTCGCTCTGAGTCAGTGCTGAGTGCTGAGTCCTGAGTCCTGAGTACACGGTCCTCACTCAGGACTCAGCACTCAGGACTCAGCACTCAGCGGACTACCGCCTGGCGCGCCGCACTGCCTCGAAGGCGTTGAGGAAGCCTGCGCCGACCTCGTACTCGTCGTAGCCGGGGATGAGGTCGGCGGCGCGGACCAGGAGCGCCTTGACCTCGTCGGGGTCGAGCCGATCGTTGGCCTCGAGCATCAGCGCCACCACGCCGGCCACGTGGGGCGCCGCCAGGCTTGTGCCGGACATGGCCATGTAGGAGTCGGTCGAGCGCGGGCTAACGATGGCGCCGATGAAGCTGGACGGATCGCGGGCCGCGGTGATCTGCACCCCCGGGGCCGTGATGGCCGGATGGTAGAGCGGGTCGCCCTTGATCCCGCGCGACGAGAAGTCGGCCAGAGAGCGGTCGTTCTTGGCTGCGGCGACGCCGATCACCCAGGGCGCCACGCTGAAGGCGTTGAGGGTGTTCTGGGTCGGCCCGCCATTGCCGGCGGCGAAGACAACCGTGATGCCGGCGTCGTGGAGCGCGCGCGTGGCGATGTTGATGGGAGCATCGGGGTCGAAGGCGCCGACGCTACCCCAGCTATTGTTGACCACCCGGAGGCTCAATCGCTCCTGGTTATCCAGCACCCAGTCGAACGCGCCCAGGACCGAGAAGGTGGACAGGTTCTCCCCGCCGCCGACGCCCACCAGGTTCGCGTTCCTGGCGACGCCCACGTAGCGGCCCTCGCTGGCGCTCCCGGTCCCGGCGAGCGTGGAGGCGACGTGGGTGCCGTGGCCAGAGGTGTCCGAATCGGCCACGTTGTCTGCCACCAGGAGCAGGCCGCTCGTCCCGGGCGCATCGGGCGGGGCGACGCGCAGGTCGACGTTCTGCACGACCTTGCTGCCCATCGGCAGGTCGTCGTGCCGGGTATCGATCCCGCTATCCACCACCACCACGCCCACCTGGCGTCCGGTGAACCCCAGGTCGACCCAGACCCGGTTGGCGCCAATGGCCGGCACGCTCTGGTCCAGGTAGTACTCCAGCGGAGCGTTGCTCCTGACGGCGCGGACGTTGGGCCCGCTCGCGGCCGCCCGCACCTGCTCGGCCGGGCCTCGCACCAGGGCTATGGGCAACTGCTTGAGCACCTGGTAGCGGACCTGGGCGCTGTCGAGCCGCTGCAGGTCCTCGCCGCTCGGTCGGGTCTTGTAGACGATGACCGACTCGACCTGCGCGGTCTGCTGGGCGAAAGCAGCGGGAGCCCCGGCTGCCAGCAGCACGAAGGCCAGCCATGTGGCGACCACCGCCGGCCATCCCACGGGGAGCAAGCTGCTCACCTACCCGACCTCCTGCTTCGCAGCGGCATACAGGAATGTACGCCTCCGCCCCCACATCGTCAAGGGCGTATCATTAGATTTTAGATTTTAGATTTTAGATTTTGGATTTTGGATTTTGGGGGGTCGCCTGAATCCAAAATCCAGATCGCCAAGGGCGTATCATCGGAGTCTTGGGTTGGCCACCCGATGCGACCCGCATAATCCAAAATCCAAAATCTAAAATCTAAAATCGGGCGGGGGGGCTGATGAGGCGGACGGTGGTGCTGGCGGTGGACCCGGAGCAGCCGGAGCCGGCGGCAATCGCGCGGGCGGCGCAGGTGCTGCGCCGGGGGGGGCTGGTGGCCATTCCGACCGAGACCGTCTACGGGCTGGCGGCCAATGCCTTCGATCCGGAAGCGGTGCGGTCGATCTTCCGGGCCAAGGAGCGCCCGCGCCACGATCCGCTCATCGTCCACCTGGCCTCGGCCGAGGAGCTGCCCCGCGTGGCCCGCCACGTCCCCCCCGAGGCGCAACGGCTGGCGGAGGCGTTCTGGCCGGGGCCGCTGACGCTGCTCCTGCCCCGCGCGCCCCAGGTGCCGTCCGAGGTGACGGCCGGCCTGGACACCGTTGGCGTGCGCGTGCCCAGCCATGCGGTGGCGCGGGCGGTGATCGCCGCGGCCGGGGTGCCGGTGGCGGCGCCCAGCGCCAACCGCTTTGGCCACACCAGCCCCACCACCGCCCAGCACGTGCTCCACGACCTGGACGGGCGGATCGACCTGGTGCTGGATGCTGGGCCGACCACGGTGGGAGTTGAATCGACCGTGCTCGACCTGACCTCCGATCCGCCGCGCGTGCTGCGCCCGGGTGGCGTGCCGGTCGAGGCGCTGGCACAGGTGCTCGAGCGCGAGGTGCCGGTGGGTGCAAGCGCCGGCCCGGCCCGGGCGCCGGGCCAACTGCTGCGCCACTACGCGCCGCGCGCCCGCCTGGAGCTCTTCGAGGGCACGCCCGAGGCCACGCTGCACGCCATTGCCGACCAGGCGCGGCGCCACCTGCAGCAGGGCAAGCGGGTCGGGCTGCTGCTGGCCGACGAGGATGTGGCGGCGCTGGGCGCGCTGGAGCCGCAGGAGCAGGTGCTGGTCCGGCCCGTGGGCTCGCGCCGTGACCTGGCGGAGATCGCGCGTCGCCTCTACGCGGAGCTGCGGCGGCTGGATACCCAGGGCCCAGACGTGATCCTGGCGCGCACCTTCGGCACCGAGGGCCTGGGCCTGGCGATCGCGGACCGGCTGCGGCGCGCGGCCGAGGGGCGAGTGACCCGGGTGCGGACGTGACCGGGACTGAGTGCAGATTTGAGATTGCAGAGTGCAGAACACTGCACTCTGCAATCTCAAATCTGCACTCAGTCCCAGGCG
>JACQUR010000418.1 GCA_016210245.1 Chloroflexota bacterium | reverse complement strand
GTATGACCCGCTCGATCTCCTTCTCGCGCCCGATGACCGGGTCCAGCTTGTTGGCCCGCGCCGCCGCGGTCAGGTCCATACCCATCTGGTCGACGGTGGGCGTGCGCGAGGTCGGCCGGGCCTCGTGCTGGGTGTAGCCCTGGCTCTGGCTCAAGACGTGGATGACCTGCGCGCGCACCTTCTCGAGGCTCACGCCGAGGCTCTCGAGGACGCCGGCGGCGATGCCCTCGCCCTCGCGCACCAGACCCAGTAGCAGGTGCTCGGTGCCGATGTAGTGGTGGTTCAGGCGGCGGGCCTCGTCGACCGAGAGCTCGATCACCTTCTTGGCGCGCGGAGTGAGCCCGATGTCGCCCGTGACGGTGCGATCCCCGCGCCCGATGATGAACTCCACCGCGCTCCTGACCTTGTTGAGCTCGACCCCCAGGTTCGCCAGCACCTTGGCCGCGACCCCCTCACCCTCGCGCACGAGGCCAAGGAGCAGGTGCTCGGTCCCAATGTAGTTGTGGTTAAACCGCTGCGCCTCCTCCTGTGCCAGTTGCAGCACCTTGCGCGCGCGCTCGGTGAACTTATCGAATCGGTCAGGCATGATCGATCTCTCCGCTGGATGGTCCCACTGGCCCCGTGCGTCGACCGACGACGGCTCCTTGCCAGCAATTATACGACAGGGCACGCTCTACCGGCCCCCAATTGCAGGGGGACAGGAGACGGCTACTTCCGCGCGCCCTGCGCTTCCCGTTCCGAAGCTGGTGCGTGCTCGCTCTCCGCACCGTTGTCCTCCGAGGCTCGGTCCTCCGGCTGAGCCGGTACAGCCTGCTGAACGTCGGACACACTGGCTCTGGTCTCATCCAGTGCAGCCACCTCTTCCAAAGGCGCAACCTCTATAGGAGCAACCTCTATGCCGGTGGCTGGCTGGTCTGCGTCGGCAGGGGTTTCGTACACGTAGCCGCCCTGCCGCAGGGAGAGACCGAGGCGACGGCGAGCCGGGTCGATGCGCAGGATGCGGACCTGGATTCGGTCGCCCTCGCGCACCACCTGCTTCGGATGGGTAATTCGCTGGTCGGACAGTTCCGAGATATGGACCAGGCCCTCGATGCCATCCTCGATCTCGGCGAAGGCGCCGAACGCGGCCAGCTTGGTGATCCGGCCGCTGACGAACTGGCCCACCTGGAACTTCTCGGTGATGTGGCTCCACGGCTCTTCCTGGAGGCGCTTGAGGCTGAGCGCGATCTTCTTCTTCTCGCGATCGACCGCCACCACGTGGACGTCGAGCTCCTGGCCCACCTGTACCACGGCGCTGGGATGGGCCACCTGGCCCCAGGAGAGCTCGGAGAGGTGAATGAGGCCGTCCGCGCCGCCCAGGTCGACGAACGCGCCGAAGTCGCACACGCTGCTCACCACGCCACGGCGGACGTCGCCCGGCTGCAGCTCGGCGAGCAAGCGCTCTTTCTCCAGCGTGCGCCGCTGCTGGAGGGCCGCGCGCTCGGAGAGGATGAGCCGGTTGCGACGGCGGTTCATCTCGATGATCTTGACGTACACGCGCCGCCCGGCCTGCGTACGCAGCTTGTCCTCCGCGCCCTCTTCGGCCGGCACAGCCCGCCGCAACTCGGCGACCTGGCTGAGAGGCACAAACCCGCGTACGCCCTGCAGGTTGACGATCAAACCGCCCTTGTTGGACTCGACCACCGTGCCTTCGAGGACGTCGCCGTCCTCGAAGTGCTTCTGCAGCCGCCGCCAGCCCCGTTCGGCCTGGGCGCGGGCCAGCGAGAGCACGGCGTGCCCTTCGTGGTCCTCCGGCTGGAGGACATAGGCGACCACCGGGCTGCCCGTCTCCAACTCCTCGAGTTCCTGGGGCGGAATCTCATGCACGGGGATGACGGCCTCGGACTTGGCGCCGATATCGACCAGCACTCCGTCGCGGTCGACGCGGACCACGGTGCCATCGACGATGTCGCCTCGCCGGAGCTTGGAGCCCGGCTCGTGCTCCTTGAGCAGCGCACCCATCCCCTGGTTTGGCACGGGCTGGGCAGGCACCTCGTCGTCGTGGTGGTCGCGACCCGCTGTCGGCTCTTGCATGAACGCTATCCTAACTCTCTTCCAAGCATTGGGCTGTAGTGCGAATTATACTCCAGGGTTTCGGCATTTAGCAAAAGGGGGGAGCCAGCGAGCCAGCGTCTGGCGCCGCCCTCGCTCCTACAAGGCTCTGCGCCCCTCCAGCGCCCGGGCCAGCGTGAGCTCGTCGGCCCACTCCAGGTCGGCCCCGACCGGGAGCCCCCGAGCCAGGCGGGAAACCGATACCCCGAGGGGCTTGACCAGACGCTCGAGGTACATCGCGGTGGCCTCGCCCTCGACGTTGGGGTTGGTGGCCAGGATGACCTCCCGCACCTCGCCGCCCTGCAAGCGCCGCAGCAGCTCCTGGATCCTCAGCTCGTCTGGCCCGATGCCGTCCATGGGCGAGAGCGCGCCGTGCAGCACGTGGTAGAGTCCGCGGTAGACACCAGTGCGCTCCAGGGCCAGCAGGTCTAACGGCTCCTCCACCACGCACACTATACTAGCATCCCGGCTGGAGCTGGAGCACACCGCGCACGGGTCGCGATCGGTAATGTTCAGGCACTGGGAACAGTAGGTGACGGCCTCTTTGACCCGCACGATGGCGCGCGCAAGCTCGTGCGCCGATTCGGCCGGCGCACGCAGCAGGAAGAAGGCCAGCCGCTGGGCGGTCTTGGGCCCGATGCCCGGCAGCTTGGCCAGCTCTTCGATCAGACGGGCGACCGGTTCGACCAGTGGCTGCATACAACGTCAGGAGCAGTCATGAGTAGCGGATTGGAGCTAGCCGAGCCCGGGGATCTTCATGCCCCCGGTGAGGACGCTGAGGCGCCTGGCCGCCAGCTCCTGCGACTTGGCGATCGCCTCGTTGAACGCGGCAACCATCAGGTCCTGGAGCATCTCCACGTCGTCCGGGTCGACTACCGAGGGGTCAATGGTCACCGCCTGAACGCGCTGCTGACCCGTGATGGCCACCTTGACGGCTCCACCACCGGCGGTGATCTCGACCGTCTCAGTAGCCAGCTCCTCCTGGATCTTGGCCAGGCGATTCTGCATCTGGCGCATGAGGTTCGAGTTGCCCATCATCGGCTGCGTCTCCCACGGCTGGTTACGCTGAATGATAGCAGAATACCCCTACTCCACGATGGCCAGATTCCGGCCCCACAGGTCGACGGCGCGGCGGACGACCGGGTCCTCGGCGACGAGGCGTTGCAGCTCGGCCACGAAGTCCTCGGCCTCGATCGGCGGAGCCTCGAGCGGCTGGTGCGTGCAGGCCACCCGGAGCGGCTGGCCGACCACTTCGGCCAGCGCGTCCTCGACCAGGCGCCGGTTCTTGGAGTCGCTCACCTGCCTGGAGTGGAACGCGTACCCGAACGCGAGCCGCAGCTCGTCCGCGTTCAGGCTCGCCAGTTGCGCAGCCTCCAGCATGGCCGCCACCACTCCGCTGCGACTGCGGAGCTGGTCCATCACCTGTGGCCACAGCGCCCGCACCCGCTCCAGGCTGAGCGTCAGGGGCTCGGGGCTGGGGGAGGGAGAGACAGAGCGCGGGAGAGAGGGAGGGAGCTGGAGAGAGGGAGAGAGCGAGAGAGAAGGAGCGACAGAAGCTTCTCTCGCTCCTTCTCTCTCGCTCTCTCCCTCTCTCCAGCTCCCTCTCTCGCCCGCGCAGCTCTCCAGCACGGCCAGCTCCAGGTGGAGCTCGAGGTGCAGGGTGTCGCGCAGGCGGGCCGTGCCCTCGGCCAGAGAGCGCGTCAGGGCGAGCAGCCGCTCGGGCGCCCAGCGCCGGGCGTGCGCCTGCAGCCAGTCCAGGTCCTCGGTCGAGAAGTCACCGCGCAGCGCCGCGGCCGCGCCAGTGCGGGCGAGCATCAGCCCGCGCAGGTAGGTGACCACCTCGCCCACAAACTGGCGGAGGTCCACCCCGTCCTCCATGACCCCGGCCAGCCCTTGCAGGGCGGTGGCGGCGTCCCCGGCCTCCAGGGCCTCGACGAAGGCCCGCACCGCATCCGTGCTGGCCAGGCCCAGCATCGCCCGCGCGGCCGCCAGATCCAGTCGCTGGCCGGCATAGGCGTGCAGTTGGTCCAGCAAGCTCAGGGCATCGCGCAGCCCGCCCCGGGCCATGCGGGCCAGGCAGTCGAGCACGGCCGGCTCGGCCTGCATCCCCTCCCGCTCGGCCACCTGGGCCAGGTGGGTGCGGATGGCAGCCAGGTCGATGCGGCGGAGATCGAAGCGCTGGCAGCGAGAGACAATGGTGGGTGGGACTTTGTGGGCCTCGGTGGTGGCCAGGACGAAGATGGTGTGCGGGGGCGGCTCCTCCAGCGTCTTCAAGAATGCGTCCCAGGCCGGAGCGGTCAGCTCGTGCGCCTCGTCGATGATGTAGAGTCGGAAGCGCCCCTCGGATGGCGCGTAGCCCACTCGGTCACGGAGCTGGCGGATGTCGTCGATGCCGCGATTGGACGCGGCGTCCACCTCGACCAGGTCCAGCGCGCGTCCGGCCGCCGCGGCGGTGCAGGTGGGGCAGCGCCCGCACGGCTCCCCGTCGAGCGGTTGCGCGCAGTTCGCGGCGCGGTACAGGATGCGCGCCAGGCTGGTCTTACCGGTGCCTCTGGGGCCGCAGAGCAGGTAGGCATGGGCAAGCTTGCCGCTGCGCACGGCGTTGCGCAGCGTGCGCGTCACGTGCTCCTGGCCCACGACCTCTGCAAAGGTCTGCGGGCGCCAGCGGAGGTAGAGCGCTCGGCGTTTCTGGTTCTCCGCCAACAGCATCCTCCCGATCCCTGCCCCGGGACATTATCCCGGCCCTCCCCTGGAGCGTCAACGCGAAAGTACTCGCAGGCGGTTGGAGGTTGGAGGTTGGATCCAACCTCCAACCTCCAACCTTCAACCGCCTTCAACCCGAGCGATGAACTCCGGCGCCCGCAGCTTCCGCTCCAGCACGCACTCGACGTAGTCGCGCGCCGCGTGGCTGCCCTCGCGACTCACCGCCTCGCCCACGCGGACGCGCGCCCCCTCGGACAGATCGGTGCGGCGAAGGTGGCGCAACAGCTTGAAGGCGCCCAGGGAGAGCCGGTAGGCCAACGGTTCGGCCGGCGCGCAGGCTGGGCAGAGCATGCCCCCGCTGGCCGGCGAGAAGAAGTTCACCTCGGGTCGCAACTCCGCGCGACAGCCGACACACTGGAAGAGCTCTGGCCCGAAGCCCGAGGCCGCCAGCAAGCGAAGCTGGAACTGGCACAGGACCAGCCGGGGCTCGTCGCCCCGGTCGAGGGCCTGCAGGCCGGCCAGGGCGAGGGCGAAGACCTCCGGAGCGGGCGCCCGCTCCTCAACCAGACGGTCGACCAGCTCGGCCAGGTAGTAGGCGTGTGAGGTGCGGTCGAGTTGCTCGCGCAGGCTGCGGAAGGGATGGCGCACTTCGCTCTGGGTAATCACGTCCAGCTCACGCCCAACGGCCAGCAGCGTCTCGACGTGGTTGAACAGCTCCAGGTGTCCGCCCTGGTGGCTGGCGGCGCGGCGCACGCCCTTGGCGATCGCCCGCAGCTTGCCCTGCTTCAGGGTAAGCAGGGTCAGGATGCGATCGGCCTCACCGTAGTTGGAGCCGCGCAGGACGATAGCCTCAGTGCGGTAGACGCGCGGGCGCGGCATCGTTCGTTACCCCGAGTGCGTGCGATTGCAGATTTGAGATTTGAGATTTGGAGTGCAGAGCGCAGCGTTCAACGCTGCGCTCTGCACTCCAAATCTCAAATCTCAAATCTCAAATCAACGTTCCGTCTGCGGTCCCATGCCGGGCAGCAGCTCCACCACCAGCACGCCCCGGTCGAGGTCGATCTGTTCGATCACCTCGCGGATGGCCGGCAGCAGCCATTCCCCACGCGGCCCGCGGACCACGTACACGTCGTTGCTGCCGGTTTCGAGGATGTCCTGGACCGTCCCGAGCGGCTGCCCGGCCTGGTCGCGCACCTCCAGCCCGATGACCTGGTGCCAGTAGTAGCGGCCGGGCGGCAGAGACACGGCCTGGCTCCGCGGCACCTGCACCAGGTGGCCGCGCAGCCGCTCCGCTTGCGCTCGGTCCTCGATCCCGCTCAGCTTGAGCACCACCTGGTTCTCCGAGAGCCTCGCCCGCTCGACCCGAAAAAGGGTGGGGGGCTCGCCCACCCACACCTCGGTGGTCTCGCGAAAGCGGTGCGGGAACTCAGTCAGGAGGCTTGCCTTCACCTCGCCCCGCACGCCCTGCGGAGCCAGGATGCGCGCGATCGCCAGCAGGGGCTCCGGCGGCTCCGACATGGGAGCCCCACCTCTCTATCGAGTCGACAGTCGACAGGTCAAGAGCCGGTAGCGCCCTGTCGACTGTGAACTGTCGACTGTCGACTCGGTCTACACCACGTCCAGGTCGACTCGGGTTCCCTTCCGCGTGGCGGACGCCTTCACGAGGGCGCGCATAGCCCGAACCACGCGGCCCTGGCGGCCAATCACCTTGCCCACGTCCTCCTCGGCGACCTCCAACTCGTAGACCGTCATCCGCCCGGACGGGACCTCGGCCACCCGCACCTCCTCGGGCTGGTCGACCAGCGACTGAGCCATGAACTCGATGAGTTGCTTCACTTCCCAGTCCTGAGTGTTGAGTGCTGAGTCCTGAGTGAGGGTGCCCAGTGCCGAGCGAGACGCCGCTACGTCCCTGCTCAGCACTCAGCACTCAGCACTCAAGACTCAATCACGCCGGTCTTCTTGAGCAAGCGCACCACGCGCTCGGTGGGCTGAGCGCCCTTGCGGAGCCACTCCCGCGCCCGCTCCGAGTCGATCTGAACCGTGGCGGGCTCGGTGAGCGGGTTGTAGTGGCCAATGATCTCCACGAAGCGGCCGTCCCGGGGCGCGCGCGCCTCCGCGATGACCACGCGGTAGCTGGGCTGCTTCTTGGCACCCGTGCGCCGCAGTCGCATTTTGAGCACGAAGATGTCCTCCGACCAGTCTGTACGGAGTCGACAGTCGACAGTTGACAGTCGGCCGGGCCCAGGCGATTGTGAAAAGTAGAAATGAG
>JACQUR010000417.1 GCA_016210245.1 Chloroflexota bacterium | reverse complement strand
TTCCCTGGTAGGGAAGGGGGCGGGGGGGTTAGGTCCGGGGCTGGGGGAGAGGTTTTGTGACGCGCCAACCTGTTGACGACCGCGCCGAGCTGGCGGCGCTGGCCCGGCGGCTGGGCCAGCCGCGGATGGTCGAGGTGGACCTGGAGGTGGGCAGGCTATTCGACCCGGTGACGCGGACCGACCGGCTGGGCGAGGTGGCCTTCCTGCTCCAGCGGCCCGACAGCCATATCTGGCTGATGACCAAGGAGTTCTACCCGCCCGACGCCTATCGCATCCCTACCGGCGGGGTGAAGCTGGGCGAGCCGATCGAGGCGGCCCTGGCGCGGGAGTTGGTCGAGGAGACCAGCTTCCAGGTCGCGCCGGCCCGCTTCCTGGCCGCGATCCACTACCGCGTCCGCGCACCGGAGGGCGAGGTCTTCTTCGCCACCTACCTGTTCGCCGTCCCGTGCGGGCTCGAGCGCCCGGAGCCACAGGACCTGGACGAGCGCATCGCCGACTTTCGGACCATCACGCTGGACGGGTTGCCCCAGGTGGCCGAGTACCTGGCCGGTCTGCCCCGGCGCGAGTCGCCCGAATTCGGCAACTGGCAGGACTGGGGCCGCTTCCGAGCGGTGGTACACCGGGTGGCCTACGAGAGGTTGGAGGTTGGAGGTTGATGGTTGGAGCACAAACCTTCAACCTCCAACATCCAACCCGCCCGAGAGCCCTTCGTTCAGGCTGCCGCGGCGGTAGCCCTGGAGGTCGAGGGCGACGTAGCGGAAGCCGAGGTGGCGCAGGTGGTGGGCGATGGGCTCGGCCAGGCCGTCCGCAAACACGCGGGGCAGGTCCTCGGGCGGCAGCTCGATGCGCGCCACCTGGTCGTGGTGCCGCACCCGCACCTGGCGAAAGCCCAGGCCGCGCAGGTACTGCTCGGCCTGGTCGATCTGGCCCAGCTTCTCCAGCGTGATTGGCCGGCCGTAGGGCACGCGCGAGGAGAGGCAGGCCAGGGCCGGCTTGTCCCAGTTGGGTAACCCCAACTCCCGGGCCAGGACGCGGATCTCCGCCTTGCCCAGCCCGGCCTCCTGGAGGGGACTGCGCACCCCATGCTCCTGCGCGGCGGCCATGCCAGGACGGTAATCGCCCAGGTCGTCCACGTTCAGGCCGTTGGCCACGCAGCGGGCGCCCTCCTCCCGCGCCACCTGGCGCAGCACCTCGTACAGCTCGGTCTTGCAGAAGTAGCAGCGGTTGATGGGGTTGGCTAGGTAGTTCGGGTCCTCGGCCTCCCGGGTGCGAACCACCCGGTGCCGAAAGCCCCGGGCGCGCGCCAGGGCGCGCGCCTCGTCCAGCTCGCGCGGCGGGACGCTGGGCGACTCGGCGGTGACCGCCAGCGCCCGCTCGCCCAGCACGGCGTGCGCCACCGTGGCTACCAGGGTGCTATCCACCCCAGCCGAGAAGGCCACCACCACGCTCCCCATCTCCCGCAGCAGGGCGCGCAGGCACTCCAGCTTTTCCGCGCTACGCATCAGCGATCGTCCCGCCTCCGACCACCACGTCGCCGTCGTAGAACACGATCGCCTGGCCGGGGGTCACTGCGCGCTGGGGCTGGGCGAAGGTGACTCGCACCCGGGCTTCGCCGTCCGGGGCGATCTCGGCCTCGCACGTCTCGGCGCGATAGCGGATCCTGGCCTGCACCCGCCGCGGGGTCTCCAGCGCCTCGAGCGCGATGAGGTTGACCTCCGTGGCCACGCACTCGGCCCGCAGCAGCTCCTCCTGGGGGCCCACCACCACCGTGTTGGTCGCGGGATCCAGGGCGGTCACGTAGAGGGGCTGCGAGGCGGCGATGCCCAGGCCGCGCCGCTGGCCGATGGTGTGAAAGGCCACGCCCTGGTGGCGGCCGAGCGTCCGCCCGGCGCGGTCCACGATGGCGCCCGGACGCACCGCCTGCGGCGCGTAGCGCTCGACGAACTCGGCGTAGCGCCGGAAGGGCACAAAGCAGATCTCCTGGCTCTCCGGCTTGTTGGCCACCGGCAGCTTCCACTCGGCGGCCAGGCGGCGGGTCGTACTCTTGGCCAGCTCGCCCAGGGGCAGCAGCGTGCGAGCCAGGCGGTCCTGGGTCATGACATACAGCACGTAGGACTGGTCCTTGGCCGGGTCGGCCGCCTTGCGCAGCAGGTAGCGCCCGCTGGCCGGATCGTGCTCGATGCGGGCGTAGTGCCCGGTGGCCACATAGTCGGCCTCCAGGGCGATGGCCCTGGCAAGCAGGGCATCGAACTTGATGAACTGGTTGCAGCGGATGCACGGGTTGGGCGTGCGCCCGCGCTGGTACTCCTGGACGAAGTCCCGAATGACCCGCTCTTCGAAGAGGTCGCGGAAGTTGAGCACGTAGTAGGGGATGCCCAGGCGGTTGGCCACGCGGCGCGCGTCCTCCACCGCCCCCAGGGCGCAGCACGCATCCTCGCGCTCGACCTCGGGGATGCCCTCCAGCCTGGGCCACACGTTGAGCGTGATGCCGATGACCTCGTAGCCCTGCTCCACCAGCAAGGCCGCGGCCACACTGCTATCCACCCCCCCGCTCATGCCCACCAGGACGCGCTTGCCCACAGACTGCTCGACCACCTTCCAGACATCGGTGCCTGAACTGAATTGTACCCAGCGCTCGGACGGGACGTCGAACCTTCTCTCTCGACGGATCTTCGTCCTCAAAGGGGGAAGACCCCTCGACGTCCTGGGCCTGGAAACCCGGCAGATGCTTAGCAAATACCGTACAATGCTAAGCAGTACCCCTGTGATGCTTGGTGGACACGATGCAGGCTGTGAAGGTGAGTAACAAGTTCCAGATCGCCATCCCCGCCGCGGTCCGGCGGCGACTCGGTATCAAGCGAGGCGATCGCTTGCTGGTGGACGTACGGGGCGATCACGTCCTGCTCATGCGCGAGCCGGAGAACTACTCGGCGAAGCTGGCCGGGCTGCACGCCGAGGTGTGGTCTGGCGTGGACGCACGGGAATACGTGCGGCGCGAGCGCGAAGCGTGGGCCGACTGACCGCGGCGATTCCGCCGGCGGCGCTCGTGGCGATCGATACCGTCGTCTTCATCTACCACATCGAAGCAACGCCCGCCTATCAGCACGTCGTCGGGCCATTCTTCGAAGCGCTGGCTCGAGGCGACTTCCGGGCGGTCACCTCCGTGATCTCCTTGATGGAGGTCGCAGTGCGGCCGCTTCAACTGCAGCGTCCCGAGGTCGCCGACGACTACGAGCGATTGCTCCTCAACTACCCGAACCTGAGCGTGGTCGAGGTCGACCGCCACGTCGCTCGACGTGCCGCGGAGTTGCGCGCGCGCCTGCGCCTCCGCCCGGCCGATAGCTTGCAGATCGCCACCGCACTCGAGGCAGGAGCGGACGCCTTCGTGACCAACGATCACGCCCTACGGGGGCTCCCAGACCTCCAGGTGCTGGTGCTCGACGCGTTCCTGGCGACCGGCTAGCGCGGCCCGTTTGCCTGGCTCTGCACATGGCCCTCGCTGCCGTGGCCGTGAAGGTCAAGGCACCTACAGCTCCGCCGCCTCGACCTCGATCGGCACCTCGGCGATCTCGCCCCGCTCATCGGTGGGCTGCGCCTTGAGGATGCGGAAGGCGCGCAGGATGGGGTTGCCATCGTCCATGAGGGAAACCAGGAGGTAGAGCGCGTCCGGGTAATAGGCCAGCCGCACGTCGGTGTTCGAGGGGTAGGCCTCGCTGAAGACGTGGGAGTGGTAGATGCCGACCAGCTCCATGTCGTTGGCCTCGAGCTCGAGGTGGCAGCGGATCAGGTCCTGGGGCTCGATCTCGTAGCGGACCGGGCTGTTGGCCTTGTTTCGCGTGCGGTAGACCTTGTGAACGCGCCCCTCGCGTCCGCCGAGCAGGCCGCACACCTCGTTGGGGCGCCCCTCCAGAGCATGAGCAAAGATATCCTGGCGCTGCGCCGCAGTCAGCTTGACCAATGTCTCCTCCTCAGGGGTTGGGGGCTGGGAGCCAGGGGTAGGGAGCCTGGCTACCACCAGACCTTGGTGCGCAACTCCTCCTGGGCCTTGCTCAGGGGCTGGGTCCACACCCCGGTGCTCAGGTACTTGGCGCCGCCATCGGCCAGCAGGCAGACGATGTTGCCTCGCTCCATCCGCTGGGCCAGCCGGATCGCCGCGTGGAGCACCGCCCCGGAGGAGAGGCCGGCGAAGAGGCCCTCCCGGTCGGTGAGGACGCGGGTCATGTGCAGCGCGTCGTCGCTCGTGACCACGAGCTTGCGGTCCAGCAGGGCCAGGTCCAGGATTGGCGGGACGAACCCATCGCCCAGGCTGCGCAAGCCCTGCACCTGCTCGCCCGGGTGGGGCTCGGCCGCCACGATCTGGATGCTCGGGTTATGTTCCTTGAGGCGGCGCCCCACCCCCATCAGCGTCCCGCCGGTGCCCAGGCCGGCCACGAACACATCCACCTCCGGCAGATCGCGGATGATCTCTGGCCCGGTGGTTTCGTA
Organism: Chloroflexota bacterium; assembly: GCA_016210245.1. GTDB lineage: Bacteria > Chloroflexota > UBA6077 > UBA6077 > JACQUR01 > JACQUR01. The sequence goes on along the minus strand of JACQUR010000417.1, from coordinate 6,213 downwards.
GTGGGCTTGCGGATTGGCCGGGTTGCCGTACTGGTACGGCATGTAGAACTCAGGGTGGTTGCTGGCGATCTGCTCGGCCACCTCGATCGCGCCGTTCGAGCCCCTGGCGCCATCGGTGAGTTTCATCTCCGCGCCGTACATCTCCAGCAGCGCCCGCCGCTCCTGGCTCACGTTCTCGGGCATGACCGCCATCATGTGGTAGCCCCGGCGATGGGCGAGCATGGCCAGGGCGATGCCCGTATTGCCGCTGGTGGGCTCCAGGATGATCCGGTCGTGGGTGAGCAGTCCGCTGGCCTCCGCCCGGTCCAGCATGTACTTGGCGATCCGGTCCTTGACGCTGCCGGTCGGGTTGTACCATTCCAGCTTGGCGAACAGCCGCACCTCCGGCCTCGGGCTCATGCGCGGCAGCTCGACCAGGGGCGTGTTACCGATGGTCTCCTCCAGGCTCGCGAAGCGCAGGGGCCGGGGCAAGGCCCCGTCACTGCGCAGCTCGCGCACGCCGTGTCTCACGCCACGCCTCCACCGGCTACCGCGGGCAGGATGGACAGCACGTCCCCCTCCTGCAGCAGGGTTTCCAGCTTGCCCAGGTAGCGGATGTCCTCGTCGTTCACGTAGATGTTCACGAACTTGCGCACCTGGCCATCATCGAGCACCTGCCCCTTGAAGCCCGGGTGGCGCCGGTCGAGCTCGTCCAGCACCGCTCCAACAGTCGCGCCCTGCGCGTAGACGGCCTTCTCCCCGCCCGTGTACTGGCGCAGCACGGTCGGCACGCGCACCTCGATTGCCATGAACTTCCTCCAAGCAGTCAGCCGTCAGCCGTCAGCCATCAGTTCCACTGATGGCTGACGGCTGATTACTCCTATCCACCCGTCGTGGCCATCGGCCCGCCGCAGAAGGCCTCGTAGTCGATCAGCTCGGTCACGGTGGGGTTATCACCGCACAGCGGGCAGTCTGGCGCCCGCCGAATCTTGACCTCGCGGAACTCCATGGCCAGCGAGTCGAACAGCAGCAGGCGATTGACCAGCGGCTCGCCCAGTCCGAGGATGAGCTTGATCGTCTCGATAGCCTGGATGACTCCGATGATCCCCGGCAGCACGCCCAGCACCCCGGCCTCGGCGCAGCTCGGCACCGCGCCAGGTGGCGGCGGCGCGGGGAACAGGCAGCGGTAACAGCCCTTGCCCGGCATGAACACCGTGGCCTGGCCCTCGAAGCGGAAGATGCTGCCATCGACCAGCGGCTTCTTCAGGAAGTAGCAGGCGTCGTTGGCCAGGTAGCGGGTGGCGAAGTTGTCGCACCCGTTGACCACGAGGTCGTACTGGCCGATGATCTCCAGCGCGTTGGCCGAGGTGAGCGCCTCGCGGTGCGGCACCACCTGCACGTCCGGGTTGATGTCGTTCACAGTTTCCCGGGCCGAGTCGACCTTGAGCCGCCCGATGTTCTTGTGGCCGTGCAGGATCTGGCGGTGCAGGTTGGTGAGGTCCACGGTGTCGAAATCGACAATGCCCATCGTGCCCACGCCCGCAGCGCCCAGGTAGAGGGCGGCGGGCGAGCCCAGGCCGCCGGCCCCGATCAGCAGCACCTTGCTGCGCAGCAGCTTGCGCTGCCCCTGCCCCCCGATCTCGGGCAGGATGATGTGGCGCGCGTAGCGCAGCCCCTGCTCGAGCGAGAATGCCCCTCCGACCGCCCCGCCGGCCATCGCCGGAATCAATGCCACCTCATCCTCCTCCCGCAGCGGCGTCCCCAGTCCCTGGAGCTCGTCGACCTCGCGGTTATTGACGTAAACGTTCACGAAGCGAAAGAGATTCCCCTGAGAATCGACCAGTTGCCCCTTCAGGCCGGGGAAGCGGGCCTCGAGGCGGTCCAGGAGCGACCGAATGTCGGCCGCCTCCGCCTCCACCCGGGTCTGCCCATTGGTGATCTTCCGCAGCACTGTCGGGATGTACACCTTGACCATCTTATCCCCACGGAGGAGTGCAGACTTGAGATTTGAGATTTGAGATTGCAGAGTGCAGATTGAAGTCGTCCTCAATCTGCACTCTGCAATCTCAAATCTGCACTCATCCTTCACTCTGCAATCTCAAATCTCAAATCTCAAATCAAAACTGCACGCTCAAGTACCGCTCTCCAGTATCCGGCAGGATGGTCACTACCGTCTTGCCGGGGCCCAGTTCTCGGGCGATCTGGAGCGCAGCGCACACGTTCGCGCCCGCCGACACGCCCACCAGCAATCCCTCTTCGCGGGCCAGGCGCAAGGTCATCGCGTAGGCATCGCGATCGTCCACGCCAATGATCCGATCCACCACACTCAGGTTCAACACCCTGGGCAGGAAGCTGGCGCCAATGCCCTGGATACCATGTGGCCGGGCTCGCCCACCCTGCAGCACGGGCGAGCGCGCCGGCTCGACCGCCACCACCAGCACCTCGGGCCGCTGGGCCTTGAGCACTTCGCCCACGCCGGTGATGGTGCCGCCCGTGCCCACCCCGGCCACAAAGGCGTCCAGTTCCACCCCGAGCGCCCGCAAGATCTCCTCCGCCGTGGCGCGGCGGTGGATCTCCGGGTTGGCCGGGTTCTCGAACTGCTGGGGCATGAAGTAGTCCCCGTGCCTGGCCACCAGCGCCCGCGCGGTTTCGACTGCGCCGGTCATGCCCTCGATCGCGGGCGTGAGCACCAGCTCCGCACCGAAGCGGGCCAGCAACTGGCGCCGCTCCACGCTCATGTCCTCCGGCATGGTCAGGATCAGGCGATAGCCCTTCGCGGCGGCGACCATGGCCAGCCCGATGCCCGTGTTGCCGCTGGTTGGCTCGACGATCGTGGCCCCCGGCCTCAGCCGCCCCTCGCGCTCCGCCGCCTCGACCATGGACAGCGCAATGCGGTCCTTCACGCTCCCGCCCGGGTTGAGCGACTCCAGCTTGGCCAGGACCGTCGCTCCGCCCGCGGAGCCGAGGCGGTTCAAGCGCACCAGTGGGGTATTGCCCACCAGGTCCAACACGCTCTCCGCCACCAGGGGCCGCGCGCCGACTCGCTCCACCAACCGCCTCCAGCCGGAATGATGAATGACGAATGATGAATGTTGAATTCAACATTCATCATTCGTCATTCATCATTCAGATGTAATACATTTCCCGCGCTTCGCGCGCCTTCTGGCGCAGCGCCAGGTCGTCGATCGTCAGACCGTCCAGGATGCGCTGCGTGGCCTGGCTGACCTCGAGCCAGACGTCCCGCATGCCGCAGGTCGAGGCGGCCTGGCAGGAGTCGGCATCCTCCACGCAGTCCAGGGCCGCCAGGGGCCCCTCCAGAATGGAGATAACCTCGCCGAGGGTGATCTGAGAAGGCGGTCGGGCCAGCTCGTGTCCCCCATGCGGGCCACGGGTGCTGCGCACCAGGCCAGCCTTGCGCAGCGTGGTGAGCAACTGCTCCAGGTAGGCCTCCGGGATGCTCTGGCGCGTGGCGATGTCGGCGCTCTGCACTGGCCCCTCGCCCAGGTGGCGGGCCAGATCGATCATCGCCCGAGCCCCGTAATCGCTGCGCATAGAGAGTTTCATGGTGCTCCCCGTCGACGTGGATGATCCCCCGCTCCGTACCAGCACCTCGCTCCCGCGGCCACAGGACGTTCACCACGGAGACACGGAGTTTTCATAACATAACTCCGTGTCTCCGTGTCTCCGTGGTGAACGTCCTCCCCACTCTATCCGCCTACCAGGCTAGGGCAGGAAACCCCACCCCGCCGCCCCCGCGCGGTCGCCTGCCGGTCCGGAGATTGTTGACTAACTTGGTAGGTATTGTAGGCGCGAGCCGCGCGGGGTGTCAACGCGGGGCGGCGCAGGTACACAACTCCACCAGCGCCCGCACGTCCTCTACCGCCTCCAGCCGTGAAACCATCCTGACCGCCGCCTCCACCGCGCCGGGCTCCAGCGGCCTGGCCGCGAACGCAAGGCATCGGTGGAGCTTGGCCACGCAGTCGCGGAAGCTCACGGGGTTCTCCGGCGTGCCCTTCGGGTAGTTCACCACGCGTTGCAACAGGCGACCGTCCTTGAGTTGCACGCTCACCATCCCGGGGGGGATGACGTCCGTGAGCTGGGGATCGACGAGCACCTCGACCCGGGCAGCCAGGTCGCGCACGGTCGGGTCGGCGATCGCCTGGGGCGTGAAGTCCTCGAGGTCCACGTGGCCGCGCGCCAGGGCGCAGGCGAGGTTATAGGCCAGGCTGAACTTGGCGTGCTGGACGGAGTTCGGTACCCGGCGCTCCGCCAGGGGCTCGCAGGTCATGTTGTAGCCGCCCCGGGTGTACACGACCCCGACCTCCACGATGTCGCTCGGATCGAGCCGCTCCTCGGCCCGCAGCGCGAGCGCCGCGTCGATCGGCCCGTGGGTGACCCGGCCGGACGGATACTGTTTGATCGATACCTGCGCGATCTCGTAGCGGTCGCCCAGTCCGTCGGTCAGCGCTTGCAGGTTGTAGTCGCCCCCCGCGTAGGCGTTGAACAGGCCAAACTTGCCGCTCAGGAACTGCTCGGTGCCCGGCAGGCCGTGGCGAGCCAGGAGCGCGGCCTGCACGCCGCTGGCCGAGGCCAGCCCGTGGTGCAGGTGCAGCGCCGACCCGCCGCCCTGCTGGAGCTGGACCGAGCCGGCGCACTGGGCGTACGCCCAGCCGAGCGCGTGGGACAGGCGCTCGCCCCTGAGCCCGAGCAGACGCCCGGCCGCGACGGCCGCCGAGAACGGCGCGAAGGTATTGGCCGCGAACGCAGTGCCGCCGACCCGGGTGGTGGGCGCAAGCCGCAGGCGGCTGGTGAAGTCGGCCGCCAGCACGTAGGCCGCCAGGAAGTCCCGCCCGCTGGCGCCGCCCTGCAGCTCGGCCGCCGCCAGCGCGGCGGACAGGATCGGCACGCTGGTGTGGTCGCCCGTAGCGTCGTGCGAGTCGTCGAACTCGCGCGCCCGCGCCATCGCCCCATTCGCCCAGGCTGCGTGGGGCGCCGGCAGACGCGCCCCGTACACCAGCGCCGTCGCCTCGGCTGGCCCGCCCCGGCTCTGGAGCCACTGGATGAGCGCTTCGATGTCATCGCCGCTGCTGCCAGCGACCACGACCCCGAGCGTGTCGAGGATACACCTCCGCGCCGCCTCGACCGCCTCGGCCGGCAGGTGCTCGAACCGCGTCTCCGAGAGATGGGCAACCAGTTGGTCTTCCAGGGTGGCCATGTCGACTCCTTTCCACACCAACTCCCGCCAGAGAGTACTAAACCAGGTCCATCATGGGAAGTGCCCGCCATCCTTCGGAATGGTCGACGGCTCGACCGGAATTGCCTATCATGCCGGTGCGTTCTGAAGACTATGCTGACTCCACGGTGGGATGGGTAGCGTGGACCGGGGCGCTCGCGCCCCGGTCCACGCTGCCCATCCCACCGTGGACCTGGTTCAGCGAACGAAGCCCTGGCGGAGGGAAGGCGATGGGGGAGCTCCAGCAACTGGCGATCGGGTGGATGCAAGCCCTGGTCAGCTTGCTGCCCATCGGCTATGCCTTCGGAGCGGGCATGGTGTCAGCCGTCAATCCGTGCGGCTTTGCCATGCTGCCGGCCTACCTCTCGCTCTACCTGGGCACCCAGGACGGCGGCTTCGCCGAGCGCTCGGTTGCCTCCCGCGCTTTGCAAGCGGTCATCGTGGGGCTGGCCGTCTCGACCGGCTTCGTGCTGCTGTTCGCCGTGGTGGGCGCGGTCATCTCGGCTGGCGGCCGATCCCTGATGGCCGCCATGCCCTGGGTGGGCACCTTCATTGGCCTGGGGCTGGTGGTCCTGGGCGTGGCCATGCTCTTCGGACGTACGATCTACGCCTCGGCCTTCGAGCGCCTGGCCAGCCGGATCGGCGATCCCAAGGCGGTGACGCTGCGTGGCTTCTTCCTGTTCGGCGTGGCCTATGGCGCCGCCTCGCTGAGCTGCACCCTGCCCGTCTTCCTGGTGGTGGTGGGCAGTGCCCTCACCAGCGGCGGGTTCCAGCAGGGCGTGTCGCAGTTCCTCAGCTACGCACTGGGCATGTCGCTGGTGCTGATGACCCTGACCCTCGCCCTGGCGCTGTTCAAGCACGGCATGGTCGCCCGGCTGCGCCAGGCGGTGCCATACGTCCAGCGCGCCGCCGCCGTGCTGCTCCTCTTCGCCGGAAGCTACATCATCTTCTACTGGCTGGGCGAGGGCGGCCTGCTGCGCACCCTGGCCGGCGGGGCGAGC
>JACQUR010000406.1 GCA_016210245.1 Chloroflexota bacterium | reverse complement strand
GCAAAAGAGAAGCTGTGACCGTTCACCGCGGCTGGGCCGCACCTCGTCCACCTCCTCGCGTCCACCCTCGTCGGACCCGCCGCATCGCCCGCCGCGCCCGGCTCGCCCGCCGAGCGGTCGCCCGCGTGGGGGCCAACCGGGGCAGGGTCGGGCGTTCCGCTCCGACGCTCAGGTGGATCGGGTGGTCGAGGGGCGGCCCAGCGCCTGCCAGCCGTGCGGAGCGCTGCTGCTGGGCGACGATCCGCACCCGGAGCGCCAGCAGGTGACCGAGGTGCCCCCCTGCGGCCCGTGGGGATCGACTACCGCCGCCTCACGCTGGTCTGCCGGGCCTGCGGCCAGCCCACCCGCGGCCCCTGGCCGGCCGAGCGGCCGCCCGGGGGCGTTCGGGCTGCGGGTCCAGGCCACGGCGGGCTACCTCAGTGGCCGGCTGGGGCTGAGCCAGCGGGAGACGCAGGAGGCGCTCCAGACGCTGTACCATCGGGAGGTGGGGCTGGGCAGTGGGCCCGCCCTGGAGCAGGCGGTCAGTACCGCCATGACCCAGAAGGAGCAACAGAGAAGCCGTATCCCCGACTTCGCCAGCCGCGAAGAGGAGGCGGAGTGGTTCGACCGGGAGACCCGCGTGATCGTGGAGAAAAGCTGCATCCCGGTGGCGGCTATCATCTCCGCCCAGGACCTGGAGCGGCTCAACCAGCTCGAACAGGAGCGAGCAGAGCGCTTCAAGGCCCTGGATGAGAGCTGGGAAGCCTTCAAGGGCGTCCCTACTCCAGAGATCGAGGCGGAGGTGGCCAGGGCAGTGGCTTCAGCCCGGCGAAAGCGTCGAGCACAACCGCAGGGCACGGCCAAGCCAGCGTGATCGCCGCCGTGCTGGGGCGCCTGGGGTGAGCCCCAAGTGGCTCTCTCGGATGCGACCAAGCACCCGCTGCGGCCATGTTGCCGCATCGCTGCCGGCTGGCCTACTTCTCTCCTGCCACCCGGCCCACTTCCTCGCCAGACTTTGCGAGCTCACACGCCCGCGCATCCCCCGCACCTAGACATACTCCTATATCACTCATCGCGCACCCCCCTGAAACCGCACGATGAAATCTACCGCGCCGATCGACTACGAGGCCCTCGCCAGGACCACCCTCCTGGCCTTACTCAGGCAGGAGCACGCTGTCGTATGGATGGAGGTGGAAGCGAAGCTGGCCGATCACCCATGGGGCAACGTTCCTCAAGGCGTCAACCCACACCACCTCACCGCCGCAAAACGCCAGCTCCTCGCCGAGGGCACGATCCAAGAGGTCTCCACAGTCACTCGGGGCGGCCGCTCTGTCACCGTACTGGCACTGGTGGCTCGCCCCAAACGCGCCTTCAGCGACGCGGCAGCACGGAAGCGCTTGCTGTACACCCGGTACATCGGCTGGGCCACCATCTCAGGCAAGCATCCCAACATGATCGGCCAGGCGGGCGAACGAGTGAGCCATGCATCCCTGCTCGCTGCCGCGCCCAGCGGATACCACCTCGTCAATCCAGACGGCGGTGAGGTCCGCACGCTCTTCGGCAAAGCCGTACCTGGCGGGCCGCTCGATGACGCCGCCCACCTCATCGTCCTCGACACCCAGGGGCGACCGGTCGCCAATGTCACCGTGCTCATCGAGGTGAAGAACATTCGCCACTGGATCTACCCGGATTCCTCGGAGGTCTACGACCTGCTCCACAAAGCCGCTCAGTTGCAGATCAACGATCCTTCACTCTTGTTCATGCCGGTGCTGGTCTGCCGTCGCGCTCACATCACCGCCTTCAAGATGGCCAAGGATCTTGGCTTCTTCATCATTCAGACCCGCACCCAATTCATTCTCCCGCTCGCTGAGTTGAACTTGGACCACCTCAAAGAAGTCCAGCAGGAACTCGGGTTTCACGATCTCCTTCCAGGACAAGGTCCCAACGAATTCCTCACCCGCCAGTTCCAGCAGACCGTCCCCAAGCTCGCCCTACGCACTGCGCAACGGCTCACTCAGAGCGCCACGATCCTGGCCAACCACTCTCGCATCCTCCGCGACCCTGCCCTTTCACCAGACCGTCGCCGGCTGATCATGAACCAGTTGCGTACTGAGAGCAAGGCGCTCTCCCACTACGAAGGCGGTTGGTAGGGATGCCGTCACGCCCACTGACAGCACACCGCCCCCCGGCAGTGATGACTCAGCGACATGATCGAGAGCTAGGGCGCCCAGCGGAGGAGGGAGAGCCCCTGGGGAGCGCCAGAACGAATCGTGGCGAGGTCGCGCTGGAACTGCTGGTACGTGGCCGTGAGGCTGGGGTTCTGGCTGAGGTAATGGCCGAAGCTGTCGTGGAACTCGCATAGCGCATAGCTGAGGATATGGAGAATGTGGCTCGCACAGAGGCGCATGGCTTCAGATCTACCGACCGACAAGAAGCCGAGATTGGCAATCCCGGGCATGTTCGAAGAGAGGTGTAGGGCGACGGTGACGGGGTTGGCGTGCGAGCCGTAGGTGGACAGTTCTTGGAAGAAACGGCTGAGCGAACGGTCAGGCAAGTACTTCTGTTCAACGTTCCAGCGCACTCGTTTGTTCTTGCTGAATTCCTCGAGGAACTTGCGGCGGTCCTCGAAGTCGACTATGAGGCCCGCTTTGTCCCACTCAGCGGCGTCCGACGGATGGTCTCTGAAGTACTCAGCGTGATAGGTGGCTTCCAACGCTGCGCGAACCAGATTGAGCGCATCGACGTGGGCTCCGTAGAGCGCAAGACGCGTAGCGTTGATGATGCTTGACCAGGCCGCATGCAGGAGATTGATGCAGATGGTCTCAGATGTGGATACATCCGCGATCACGTGACTTTGACAGTGGATTGTGTCGACCGCCTGTACCTGAACGCCTACGTGCCGCGCTTGCAGGCCCCGGGGGGCGTCGTCGGCTTCCTGCTGGAGCGGGGGCAGAGCATTCCGTCGCCGGCGGTCTTCGGGCAGATCACGGAGGCGTTCAAGACGGGGCTGCGGGCCTGGTGTCAGGCGGAGGGGATCCCCTGGCTCGAGTTCAAGAAGGGCGAGCGCAAGGACGACGTGGTCCAGCCCTACCGCCAGCGGTTCACCCAGACCGAGGG
>JACQUR010000398.1 GCA_016210245.1 Chloroflexota bacterium | reverse complement strand
GATGTAAACATTCACCAAATGGGTTATGGTTACAATCTCCACCCCACGGATCCAGGAGGCAGCAGGCAGTAGGCAGTGGGCAGCGGCGAGGCCGAGCTGTACCGTCCGGCGATCGTGACCGAGGGATGCAGCAGGCAGCAGGCAGTGGGCAGTGGGCAGAAAGCAGAAAGCAGAAGGCAGCTCAGTCCCGCCGGGCTGTCTTCGCCTTTACCCCATCTGGCTCCGTCTGGTATCGTTGCCCAGCACACCACCGTCCCGGAGTAGATGACCCGCTGACCCGCCGCGATCTCGGCTTCCTGGCCGCCTTCGCCCTGGCGCTGCTCTTCGCCACCGGCCCCCGCCTCGACCTGGTGGTCGAGGGCAGTGTGCTCTACGTGGTGCTCGCGCTGCTGCGGCCGGCCCTGGCCCTGGCGGTGGTGGCCGCCTCCCTGCCGCTCTACGCGCTGCCGGCCGAGGCCGGCCTCTCGTCAGGCGCGACCGAGACCGCGCTGCTCTTGAGCGCCGTGGGGATCGGCGGACGGTGGCTGGTGGAGCGCGCGCGCGGGCTCAAGACCCCGCTGGTGCGTCCTGGCCCCACGCTCTTCGATCGCCCGGCCGCACTATTCCTGGTCGCGGCCCTGGCCTCGCTCCTGGTCTCTGAGTACCTGCACCTGAGCCTGCGGGAGCTACGGACGCTGGTGCTCGAGCCCGTGCTCTTCTTCTACCTGCTGGCCGCGGTGGTGCGCGGCCGGCGCGAGGCGCGGCGGGTGGTCGAGGCGTTCCTGGTGGCCGCCGTGGCGGTGGCTGTGCTGGGCGTGGGCCAGTGGGCCTTCGGGCTCAACACCACTCAGGCGGAAGGGGTGCATCGGGCGGCGGGCACCTTCGGCTCGCCCAACCACCTGGGCCTCTATCTCGGGCGGGCAGTGCCGTTCCTGGTAGCCGGCCTGCTCTGGTACCGAGGCCGGCGGCGCTGGGCCTACGGCCTCGGGGCGCTCGGGGTAGGGGCTGGTCTGGGAGCAACCTTCTCGGCTGGCGCGTGGCTGGGGGTAGGCGCCGCCGTGCTTGCCATCGCCGTGATCTACGCGCGGTCGTTCCCGGAGCGCCGCCGCTACGTGCTCGCGGTGGGGCTTGTGGCCGCGCTGGCCCTCGCCACAGCCGCGGTCCCGCTGGCCCGGGTCGAGCGTGTCGCCTCGCACCTGGACCCGTCGCAGGGCACCACCTTCTTCCGCCTCCAACTCTGGTCGGCCTCCCTGGCCATGGCCCGCGACCATGCCCTGCTGGGCGTCGGCATGGACAACTTCCTCTACCTCTACCAGCAGTCCTACCTGCCCGAGGCCGCGGCCCAGGAGCCCAACCTCTCTCACCCGCACAACCTGGTGCTCCACTTCTGGCTGCAGCTCGGCCTGCTGGGGCTGGTGAGTGTGGGCTGGCTGCTGGTGAGCTTCTTCTCCCGCACCCATCACCTGTTCTACAGCGCTCGCTCCGCCTCGGTGCGGGCGCTCAGCCTGGGCGCGGCGGCCAGCATGCTGGACTTCCTGGTCCACGGCCTGGTGGACAACTCCTACTTCCTGCCCGATCTGGCCTACGTCTTCTGGCTTAGCCTGGCCCTGGCGCAGGTGCTGGCGAATGATGAATGATGAATGTGCATTCATCATTCATCATTCGCCAGCCCGGCGAGGATCGCCCAGGGGAGGAAGTACTGCCAGGCGACCAGGGAGAAGAGGGCCAGCGGGGGCGGTAGGTGTACGGTGGCCAGGCCGAGCAGCAGGCCCGTGAGCGCCTGGGTGAGATAGACCAGCGCCGTGAGCTGGACCACCGCAACACAGGCCCAGCCGCGCGCCGACGAGGCAGAAGGCAGAAGGCAGAAAGCAGAAGGCAGAAGGCAGACTGCCTTCTGCCTTCTGCCTTCTGCTTTCTGCCTTCTGCCTTCTGCTTTCTGCCTTCTGCCTTCTGCCTTCTGCCTTCTGCTTTCTGCCTTCTCCCTCCGCGCGGCGCGCGGCCGGGCCAGCAGGTAGAGCAACGGCAGCGCCAGCAGCCCCTTGTTGTAGAAACCCGCTCCGGGCACCAGCAGCACGGTTGCAGCCACCGACAGGGCAAAGGCGCGCTGCACCGCCGGGCTGTCCGCGGGCTCGAGGCGGGCGCGCCACCACAGCCACAGGCTGCCCGAGGCGATGGCCGCGCCGGCCACCAGTCCTGGCAGCCCCCGCCCCAGCACCGCCACGAGGGGCGAGTCCATGCCCACGTAGCCGGTGTAAGCCTGGACCCCGTGGATGAAATCCCAGGTCCAGCCGGGCAGCAGCAGCTCGCACAGCCCGAGCGGCACGCCCAGGCCCAGGCCCAGCGACAGCAGCAGCGCTGCCCGCGTGCGCGGCGCGCTGGCCGCCCAGAGCGCGACCCCCAGCAGGGGCAGAATGGCCAGTTGGGGCTTGAAGCTGGCCACGGCCAGCGCCAGTCCGGCGCCGGCCAGTCGGCCGCGCCAGAGCAGCGCCCCTGCCGCCGCGAGCAGCGCCAGCGAGAGCGGGGTAAGCTGCTGGTACACCACCGCTTCGGTGAACGGCACGCTGAGCAGCACGAGCAGCACCGCGCCCGCGCGGGTGGTGCGCCGCCATGCGCCCAGCGTACCCGTCCAGGCCCACAGGGCGGCGACCAGCCCGGCCAGCATGGCCGCCACAACCAGCGGCGCGGCGATCGAGAAGGGCAGGGTCACGAACGGCGCCAGGAGCAGCGCCACGGTCAGCGGGTAGGCGAAGGCCTGGAGATCGCGGATGGGCCCGCCCGGCTCCAGCGCCCGCCCGTAGAAGCCCCGCTGGATGTCGGCCGTGACCGCCTCCGAGTAGGGGTTGCGGCCGTGCAACAGCAGCTCGCGGGCGCCCAGCCAGCGCGGGTAGAGGTCGGAGTAGTTGCCGCCCTGGCTGGCCAGCGCCTGGTACTCGAGCAGGGCGACGTACCAGAAGACGGCCAGCCCAAGGCCCAGCAGCACACAGAGGAGCGGCAGCCCGCCCTGGCGCAGCCGCTCGGCAGCAAGCTTCATCAACGCAGATAACGTGCGGGCGTGCCCGGGCGGGACGGGCTGGTCTGCGCGGCGGCTGCCCTGCAGGGCGGCCCCGGAGCTGGAGGCGCTGCTTTTCGGGGTACACTACAGTGGTGGAGATCGTACGGTACGTGGTAAAGGACTGGAAGGAGGCGAGCGATGCGCCGGTGTGAGCTGCCCGAGCACGTCCGGATGGCGCTAGCCGAGCTGAAGGAAGTGCTATCGCGCCTCTACGGCGAGCGGCTGCGCGGGATCTACCTCTACGGCTCCTACGCTCGGGGCGACTACTGCCCGGAGTCCGACGTGGACGTGCTGGTAGTGCTGGGTGGTCCGGTCAGGCCGGGCCTGGAGATCACCCGCATGAACTCGGTGGTCGCCGTCATCTGTCTGAAGTACGATCTCCTGATCTCCCTCTTGCCCGTGGCAGTGGAAGCGTTCGAAAGCGAGCGGCAGGTGTTCTACGAACAGGTCCGCCGCGAGGCGGTGCCGGTATGAACGAGTCCATCGAGGCGCTGATCGAAAAGGCCCATCGGTTCCTCCGCCCGGCGGAGATCCTGCGAGCTGCTGGTGGCTATGATTCCGCTGCCTCGCGCCTGTACTACGCCATGCTGTACTGCGCTCAGGCAGCGCTGCTGTCCAGAGGACTGACGTTCAAGAGCCACCGCAGCGTGCTGGCAGCCTTCGGTCGACACTTCGCCAAGACCGGGGAGCTATCAGTGGAGATGCACAGGTGGCTGCTGGACGCCTTCGACAAGAGGCAACTCGGGGACTACGTGCCTGTGCCGTCGCTAGAGGTAGCCGACGTGGAGGACTTGCAGCCGAAGGCGGCGGCGTTCGTCGAGCGCATCGAGGCATGGCTGCGCGAGAAAGGAGCGATGTGAGCCAGCAGCGGCTGTTCGTGGTGGAGATGGAGGATGAAATGGACACTGTTTCGTCTCACATTGAGGTTACCCCAGGTGTAGCGGGCGGCAAGCCGCGCATCGCCGGCCACCGCATCACCGTGCAGGACATCGTCGTCTGGCATGAGCGCCTGGGCCTCAGCGCGGACGAGATCGCCACGGAGTACGGCCTGTCGCTGGCCGACGTGTACGCGGCGCTGGCCTACTACTACGACCATCGCCAGGAGATCGACCGCGCCCTCAGGGCAGAGGAGGCGTTCATCGCCGAGCTTCGCCAGCGCACCCCTTCGAAACTGAGAGCGAAGCTCGGTGGCTGAGCGCATCAAGTTCTACATGGTGCTCCGCTGCGCTGCCCTCCTGCGGGTGGCCGGCTTCGTCTTCTCACCGGTGGCCTCCTTCGTGCCCTGCCTGCAACTGGAGCCTACTGGAGTCTGAGAAATCCTTGACAGGTCTGCTACGATGTTGGGCAGGGGAGGCGAGCGTATGCGCGAGATCATGACGCCTGAGCAGGTCGCAGACTACCTGCAATTCAACAAAGACACGGTCTACCGGCCGATCAGAGGCCGGAAGCTCCCCGCGGTCAAGATCGGTCGGGCCTACCGCGTGCCCAGGGAAGACGTGGAAGCCTTCCTGGTGGCCAATAGCACCAGGCCCCAACTGCGATCTGCCCTGTTCAAACGGGTGCTGGAGATCGCCGAGCGCAACGCCCAGCGCCATCCTGACTTGAGCTCCGATGACATCTTGGAGGAGCTGGAGGCCTGGGACGAGGAGCAGAAGGCGCAACGGGCCCACGCTCAACGGGCATGATCGGCAACGCCTCCCCATCACGGGCGATCCTGAGGATGATTGCGTGCTCGCCACCGGCAGGCTAGCCCAGGCCGACTACCTGGTCACCGGGGACAAGCGCCTGCTCCAGATGCGCCGCTATGCCGGGATGCAGATCGTCAGCCCTCGAGAGTTTCTGCAGGTGCTCCAACACGAGCGTACAGCGGGAGGCGGTGAACCATGACCCCCAGACGCCAGGAGGCGAGTTCTATAGCCCTCCAGCGGACTGATGGCCACCGGGGAGGCCGCGGCCGCGCCCCGGGGATCCGCTCGATCAACACGCGGCCCCTCCTTGTCCGGCGAAAACGGGCCGCCAAACCTGTGTTGACAGGCGGACGCCGGTCGGGGCATAAGGGAAGGGAAGTAAGGCTGTGGGGCCGAGCGCCCCACCGGGGAAGACGGACACATGCACGCACCCTCAGGCGCTCTCGTCGAGATGACCCCTCGTCAGGCCCTCGATGCCCTGGAAACAGGGATCGGCCTGTCCGAGGAGGAGTTAGCGAATGCCCTGGGGACAAGCCGCCGGACGCTTCAACGCTGGCGGATGGGGACAGCGTATCCGCAGCAGTTGGCGCGCCAGCGGCTGGCGGAGTTGCTCCGTCTTCAGCAGCGAGTTCGAGAGACCTTCGAAGGCCCGGATGCCGTGCGCCGCTGGTTCCACAGCCAGAGCCGCTACCTGGGCGGTATCACTCCCGCTGAGGCCGTTCGTGTCGGACGCCTGGACCGAGCCGAAGCGGCCCTGGAAGCACTCGACTCCGGCATCTTCCTGTAGGGTCACTACAGCGTGGCCCGGCTCCCTGGTTGGAATCCTCGGACCGCGATCGCCAACCTCTATCCAGGACCCTGGCGGGGACAGGCCTGGCGGTTGCACCGGCGCACGTACGGCGCCACGGACTCGGGTGGCTCACTGCTCGTTTCGGGTCGCTACCACCGTGCGTCCGACCAGTTCCCGCGGTCCCAGGTGTGGGCGGCGCTGTACCTCGCGCTCAGTCCAGAGGTATCCCTCGGCGAGGTGCTCCGGCACTTCACCCCCCAGGTGCTGCCCCGATCCGTCCTTCCCACTTGGGGCGATTGCCCCATGAGTTTGCCGCTTGACTTTGTGTCGGATTTGTACTACTCTGTACAAAGTACTCGCGCCTATGGAGGAGGCGGGATGCGCGAACGCGAGCCTATGACTCAGACCATGAAAGCCTCGGAGGCGAGGCAGAACTTCAGCCAGCTTCTGAACAAGGTCTTCCGCCGGGAAACCCGCGTGATCGTGGAGAAAAGCGGTATCCCGGTGGCGGCCATCATCTCCGCGCAAGACCTGGAGCGGCTCAACCGCCTGGAGCAAGAGCGCGAGAAAGACTTCGCCATCCTGGATGAGATGCGCCAAGCATTCGAGGACGTGCCTGATGAGGAGCTGGAGCGGGAGGTATCCCGAGCGGTCGCCCAGGCCCGAGAGCAGCGTCGAGCCACGCAGCAGCCACCCGCCAGGACCCCATGACCACCTCTGGCAGCACCTCTGAAGCGGGATTTCCAGGGGCTGGTGGACGTGGGCGGGGCTGGTCGGCCAGCCCACCGTAGCCCTGACCAGGCGCCTGTTCGCCGCCTGGCGCCAGGCCCGGGACAACCCGCTGGCCCGCTGGCGGCTGGCGGAGACGGTGCGCCCGATCCAGGACGAGTTCCGGGCGCGGTTCGAAGCGGGCCAGAGCAACCCCAGTGCCAAGGCGGCCGGGCTGTGTCGGGCGCTGTTGAAGCTGTGGCCCGCGCTGTGGCCGAGCGCGAACGAGGTAGGGGCTGCGCCGCGCCGGCGGGCGAGCGGACACAGCTCGCCGGCCCGCTGGACGCCCATACGCTCCAGCAGGTAGCCCAGCCGAGCGACCACGGCAGCGTTGCCCTGGTGGCAGGCATAGGCAACAAGCTTCTCCACGGCAAGCTGGCCTCCGGCAAGCTCGCGAGCCACGCATCAGCTCTACTGGAGTCGATTCCTCCAGGCCGTACATTCTGAAGTCCCGCGGTTCCTCGTTGAGTCCACTCCCGATGGGCAGCGCGCTACGTCGGTTCTCGTCTGGATCCAAGCCCAGCCTGGTCACGGCCAGGTCAGCCGCGACTGGCTCGTCGCACCGCTTGCAGGGCGTGCTCCGCCTTCTCCAGCAGGTCGTTCACGTCGGTGAACATCGCGCACACGTGGGCCTGCAGCACGCGACGCTTGAAGTCCAGCAGCTTGGCATAGGCTGGTGGGTCAGTCTCGACCATATCAACAGTGATCGGGGCGCCCCTATCCAGGACGAACATGTGCAGCTCCTTGTCGCTGGCGATCGCCTGGCGATACTCGAGCTCGGTCATCGATAGTCCGCTGCTGGCGTCGATAGAGCCATACCGCATCCCCAGAACCCCGAGGTAGACCCTCGCCTCGTTTACCCTTCTCTGAATGAATACGCTCGGCGGCTCGCGGGAGGGGTCGAACTCCTCCATGCCGATGAACTTGAGTCCCAGGTGGCGGATCAGGTCTCTCAAACCGTCGCAGCGCCTCCCGATTGGTGGCCATTAGGAGCCGTGATCCCCGACTCACGTGCCTCCTGGCCCATAGACCGTCTGACGAACCGGGTCGATACGATCGCCCAGCTCGACCTGTCCCCAGCAGTTGTAGTTGTCCAAGATCAGGATGATGGGGACGTTGGGATAGACCAAGAGCAGGTGCTCCAGGAGGACGATGAAATCTTCCCACCGTATCCGCTCCCGGATCAAGTAGTCCCACTGGCCGATGCCGATGTTCAGCGCCCCGAAGATGGCCCGCGTGACGTTGCTCCCGGGCGTCGACACTCGGACCTCATGGCCAACCCAGTGTCACATGTCACGGACCAACGGCAGGAGTTGGACGCGGGACTCGTCGCCGCAGAGGATCGCCGTCCCAGGACGGGCCTCCACGACGGCCTTGGCGATGGCCCACTGCTTGGCGGCCTTGTCGGGATCAACCTTCAGCGGCATCCCCAGCCGGGGACGTGCTCACCGCACGTCCAGGCGATGCGCCAAGCTCCGCAAAGAGTTGGTACTGAGCTGGACCGTCAGGTGCTGGACGAGCGCCAGCGCCAGCATCGCCACCGTCCAGAAGGTCACCAGGTAGCCCGCTGCCGAGGATCGGCATGGAGCATCATTCTCCCAGGTAAGCACCTGAGCCTTTGCACACGTGACATCGAATCAGGGAGTAATCGTTGCGACAGGTCGGACATGGCTTCGTCCTACTCCCTTTCTTGCGATACTCATCCCAACATGCTGGGCAACGAAGCCGACCATACCCGTCACACTCCCAACATTGCCCGAAACCGTTCGCAGGTGTTGTTGCTTGGTCCCACGCAAGACCAAGTTGCTGCTGTAGTTGAATCGCCAGCCCATACGGGCTCATAAGATGGCCGCTCTCCCTCCGAATCTCCTCTGCTCTTCTGCGCTTCGACTGGTCCATGGCGATGTCTCCAGCTTGGTGGCTCGCCTGTGTGTCAGCGGCCACGAAGGTCCGTGCGCCGGCCGCCAGGAAAACCTACGCAGCGGTGGCCAGGAAGACTGCGCAGGGGCGGCCACGAAACGTGCGGGGCAGCCTTACGTGACAGCTATCCCCCCTTTCCTTGTGGTGGCTTTCACCCACCGGGAACTCTCTCCCTCTGTGAGGACCACATGGGCGAAGTGAGGAACGGCTGCGGAAGTTCCGGATAGGGCTGCCGTTCCGAGGGTGAGAGGCACCACCGGACGGCCCCTCGCACATGGCGTTCGTGCCGCCTGCTTGGCGTCACGAGTCGCTCCCAGACCGCCGGCGCAGGGATTCTGCGATGCGCGCTGTCCGCTCGATGTCTTCCTGGGTCCGTTCCGCCATCAAGCGCTCTCCACCCTTGAGCACTACCGCGACCCACCGGCTCAGGTAGCTAGCCACAAAGAAGGGCTCGTCGACCGCTAACCGGTCCTTGAAGCGGTCAGTGCACCAGTTCTGCCAGCCATTGCTGAGGAACCAGACTAGGAGCCAGGTCCCGCCTGTCCACGCGAGGAACGGTTGGCCGCCGAAGGCCCCCCAGGCCGTAGCGGCGACAGCGATGAAGGTGATTATCGGGGTCGTCCAGGGGCGATTAATGATGAACGACGCGAACGCTACCACCATCAGGGCCAGTGAAGATGTCCCCAGGGTTCCCCAGCCAAGCGCCACCATGATCGCCCCGCCCCATAGCCAGCAGAGCATGAAGACCGTGAAGAAGGTCCGCTCGAATGCGCTAAAGTTCGCAGCCACGCTTCCAGCGTAGGTTCGCGCTATGTCCTGCCGAGGCGAGAGTGATGCTGCGCGAGTCTGCAGTGCCGCCTGCAACTCGCTGAAGGAGCCGAACGGGAATCCGGGCAGATCCGCAACGGTGCTGGGGGTCGCGTACTCGCTGTCCTCTTGCATCCCAACATCCTCCCCATTCGTGCAATCAGAACGTCGAGCCACTGGAGCACAGTGCCGACTCGATGCGACGGTGCGCAGCCTTCAGGTTCGCGGGTGTCTGAGCCAGTGCCGTGTTGGTGTCGTGCCGCTCTCCGTGACCGGGCATGAGTCCCCCCGAGCAGGATGTGGTCAGCGCTTCGTGCCGTGGCGCGCCCCAGCAGTGCCCAGTCTTTGGAGATGGGCGCAGATACAGCGTGTGCGTCTCGGTGCTTGCCCGCCGCGGAGAGTTCGTCGCAGCGCCGCCCGAAACGGGCCCGGAGATTGCCGGCGCATCGGATTCCTTCCAGCGCCGCGCGACATCGATCAGACGGTACCGCCTTCATCCTCGAAGCGGAGGCGCTGGCATTCGAGGACGTTGGGTCGCTCGCCAGCCATGATCCGGTCGATGCGGGCGCGAGGGCCGCCTTGCGTCGGGAATGTGCCTCCATGAGTCCCCCAGAATGCATAGTTGCGTGGTAGCATTGCAAGTATACATTTCTCACCTCGCCATTGGGACCCACCGGGGCCTGCTGCACCCGGTCCCCGCGTCACCTCGGCAGGAAGCGTAACCCACGCTCGACGACGGTCAACGCCTCGTCGAAGCTGGGCCGATCTGGCAGCAGCGGGCCGAGGGTCGCATCCCAGAGTGCTTCGGCCTCCCTGATGCGGTCGTACAAGACACCGCGATTCCACCCCTTTGCGACGAGAGGTGGTCTGAACTTGTGCGGCAGAATGTCACGCACCATGTCCGGGTCAAGCGGAAGTCCCGGACGGCCCAACATGAACCACAGGTCATAGAGATCACGGGAGTTGCCGCGCTGATAGAGCGCCCGGATCTTCTCGGCCACCATCTCGTTGAAGTCCATGACCAGGAGTCCGAAGGGCTCGCAGAACTCGCTCACGTAGGTACCTGGCTGCGGGTCTCGAACGAGATCCCCGCGAAAGCTCACCTCCAGTTCGACCGTATCATTGAAACCAAGGGGGCCGCGATAGCGAATCGGCCTGACGCGGAAGCCAAACTTGGTGCGCCCTTCGGGACGGTCCGGAAAGCTGATCCGAGGCCAGTCGATCGCGGTGGCTTCGCGAACGACCTCGAACTCCATGCGCCGCCGTGCCACGTAATCAATGTCCTTCGAGAGCCGTGCGCTGCCGTAAACGTGTCGAAGCGCTTGCCCTCCCTTCAGCACCAGCACGTCGGCTAGCGGCCCCTGAGCGTAGTGGCGGATGATCTCGGTCAGGACGAGGTCCTTCTCGAGGTACACCGGGTCGACCCTGTACTGGTGGGCGAGTTCGATGAGCTGGGCCCGGGTGAGATCTCGTCTCACCACACCGTCTCCAGCTCAAACTGCTCGTCCGGGACGTTCGCGCGCAGATTCCACGTTTTCTCCAGCGTGGCCCGGGCACGGGGTGCTGCGGGCGAGAGGTAGGGGGCTGCGCCGCGCTGGCGGACGAGCGGACGCAGCTCGCCAGCCTGGTGGACGCCCAGACGCTCCAGCAGGTAACCCAGCCGAGCCGCCACGGCAGCGTTGCCCTGGCAGTGGGCATAGGCAACAAGCTTCTCGACGGAAAGCTGGCTTCCGGCAAAGCCGCGGTGGAGAGCCTTGATGACCTCTCCAATCCCGCCGGCCAGCAACTGGTGGTCGAGCCCATCGATGATTGCCTTCTCCGGCTCAGCAACGGGAACCTCAATCGTGGCGGCGCCGTTGAGGGCGGTGAACTCCTCGTGTCGGTAGCCGAAGAACTTTCGGTTGGCCAAGTGGACGAAGCGGAAGGTCCAGTGCTGGAACGCGACGGCGGCCTTTCGCTTCTCCCGTACTGCCACGTAGACTACACGCGGCAGTTGCTCGGTCAGATCGTGGTACGACAGCGCAGACCAGAAGGAGATGTAGTGGGGCTCCGGCGCGATCCCGGACGCCACCACAAACGGATGCTCGCTCCACGTCCCGCGGGCCGCTCGCGGGACGACGAGGTACTTCCCCGCCTCGATCCGCAGCAGCCACCCCTTGGCGCTCAACCCCGAGACGAGGTGGTAGAGCTGGATATCGGTGAACTCCGAAAGCTGCTCCCGGTGCTTCCGCAGGTTGAGCACCGCTATCCCACGGCGCTCCAACTCGGTGAGCAGCCGCGCCTCTTCAGGCCCCGTGGCGAGTCGCCGTGAACTATTCATGTCAATAGTATAGCTGCATCGGGTAAACTATTGACACGAATGTATTAACTGCCCGCCGCGTCTTCGCGCTCGCCACTCGGCCGGGCGCTGTTCTCCTGGCTGGGCATCTCATCGACTGCCTTCTCTTCATCTCGTCCACCTGATCAACCTAGACGGCCCCGCCGGGAGTAGCCAGCCAGGAAGCATCCGCGCCCAGCCTGCTTGCTCAGCGACCGTCCCTGCAAAGCCGCTTGCAGGAAACCACCGCCGAACAGGCTGAGGAAGGTGCAAGCACATGGGGGTCCCTTCTTCGATCGGCGGCTCAGGCGCTCCGAAACCGAGCTATGTACTCCCAGGCGATACCACTCCGGTCGATGAAATCGAAGGAGTAGCGCGCAAGAAGCTGGCGCAAGGCGCCGAACGGGATGAAGTCGCTGTCCCTGCGGGTTTCCGAGATCGTCACGGCCCCGCCCGGCCGCATGACTCGGCGCACCTCATCGAGGCATGCTCCCGGATCAGAGACTTCGCCGAGCATCGTCGCAAGCAGGGCGGCATCGAAGGAGCCCGTTGCGAACGGCAGCAGCACGGCGTCGGCCTGGACGAAGGTCACCCTCGGCGTCGCCAGACGGCCGCGCGCCACACGCAGCATCTCTGCCTGCAGATCAACCAGCACGACCCGCCCCTGAGGAACCGCGCTGACCACGAAAGGGCTGAAGAATCCGGGCCCACAGCCAAGCTCCACTACCCGGGCCCCCGGGTGAAGGCCCATCGCCGCCACCGTCCGCTCGGGCGGCTGCACGAGTCGACGCAAGGGGTTCAGCAGGGAGCCAGCCTGCGCCGCCGGGAATACCTTGCGCCGCCCGAGACCGAAGTCCCGCCCTGCATGACTCACCCCGGCGCACCTCCCGTTGCGAAGAAGCCCCTCGGCACAGCCATCCCAACAAATCCCCCTCTGTCCAGTTTTCGGGGTACACTATACTTCCCCGCCTCGATCCGCAGCAGCCACCCCCTGGCGCTCAACCCCGAGACGAGATCGCCTTGTCTTCATCGCCCACCTGGATCAACCAATACGGCCCTGCCGGGAGTTAACTATCCAGGAGCATCCCGGGCCAGCTCGCCCGCCCATCGGCTGTCCAGGGACAGCCGCCTCCAGGAAACCGCCGCCGGCCAGGCTGAGGAAGGTGCAGGCACATGGGGCCCCCCCATTCGACAAACGAAGCCATTGCCCCTCACCCCCTTCCCCCCTGGTCGGGGAAGGGGGCCGGGGGGTAGAGG
>JACQUR010000425.1 GCA_016210245.1 Chloroflexota bacterium | reverse complement strand
TCTCCGCGTCTCCGCGTCCAACCCCCTACCGCCGCCCCAGCACCGCGTACGCCCGCACCCACTCCTCGCGGCCCTTGACCCGCAGGGTGCCGAGGTCGTGGGTCTGGACTACGTGGCTCACCAGTTCCTGGGTGTGGTGGCTGATCACCACCTGGCCGGGCCCGGCCGCCTGCTCCAGCCGCGCGGCCAGGTTGACCGCGTCGCCGATGACCGTGTACTCCAGACGGCGGTCCGAGCCGATGTTGCCCGCCACCACCTCGCCGGTGTTGATGCCGATGCCCACCGGCAGCCGCACCCCGTCCAGGCCGGGGATCTGCAGCCCCGCCACCGCGGTCTGCATCTCCAGTGCGGCCAGCACCGCCCGGATCGCGTCGTCGGCCATCGGGATGGGCGGGCCGAAGACGGCCATGATGGCATCGCCCACAAACTTGTCCACCATGCCATCGTAGCGCAGCACGATCTCCGCCATCTTGCCCAGGTGGGCGTTGAGCACCGCCACCACCCGCTCCGGCTCCAGCGTCGCGGTGAGCGAGGTGAAGCCGCGCAGGTCGCCGAACAGCACCGTGGCCACCTGGCGGCGGCCGCCCACTGTCAGCTCCGGCTCGTTGAGCACCTGCTCGACCGCGGGCGGGGCCAGATAGCGCTCCAGCGAGCGGCGAAAGCGATCCCACTCCGCCGCTTGCAGGCGGCGCAGGCGCACCAGCGAGCGCAGGCGGGCCAGCAGCTCGTAGCGGTTGAAGGGCTTGGAGATGAAGTCGTCCGCCCCGGCGTCGAAGCCAGTCACGCGATCGTCGCTGCCGTGCAGCGCGGTCAGCAGCACCACCGGGATGCCCCGAGTGTGGCGGTCCGCCTTCAAGGCGCGGCACACGGCGAAGCCGTCCATGCCGGGCAGCATGATGTCGAGCAGGACCACGTCCGGCGGCTCCGCCTCCACGCAGCGCAGCGCCTCCACACCGTCACCGGCGAAGGCGAGCTGGTAGCCTTGCGGCGTCAGCAGCGCGTCCAGCAGCTCGCGGTTGACCTCCTCGTCGTCGACCACGAGGACGCGCGGCCGGCGCTCCGCCTCACTCACCATCCATGCCTCCCACCACTGCCGCCCGCCGGCCCAGCAGGCGTCCCACTTCCTCGAGGAACGCCGGCCGCGAGAAGGCGCGCTTGGATACCAGGCCATCAGCCTGGCCCCGCAAGCGCTCGCGGTCCTGGGGCGTCAGCTCTTTCGCCGTCGCGATCATGATCGGGATATGCTGCCCCTCGGGCCTGGCGCGCACGGCCTCCAGCACGCCCAGGCCGTCGAGCTCGGGCAGGTCCAACTCCAGCACCAGCAGGTCCGGGCGCTGCGCCAGCGCGCTCTCCAGCGCCTGGCGTCCATCGCCCACCTGCGTCACCCGGAACCCGCTCGGGGCCAGGACCGCGCGCATCAGCTCGACCACGGCTGGATCGGGGTCCGCGATCAGGATGCTCAGCGGGCGCGCGCTCGGGCGGCGCGGGAACTCCGGCCGCGAGACCACCTCCACCAGCCGCTCGCGGTCGAGCGGCTTGGTGAAGTAGTCGAAGGCGCCCTCCCGCAGCCCGCGCTCGCGCTGCTCCAGGACCGAGACCATGAGCACCGGCACCTCGCGCAGCGCCGGGTCCGCCTTCAACTGCCCCAACACCGTCCACCCATCCGGACCGGGCAGCAGCACATCCAGGGCGATGGCCGAGGGCGCCAGCGCCTGCGCCTTGTGCAACGCCTCGCCACCGTCGGCGGCGTAGACCACCCCGTAGCCCGCGCGGCGCAGGCACAGGCCAATCAGCTCGGCGCTGCGCACGTCATCCTCCACCACCAGCGCCAGCGGGCGCGCCGCCGGCTCGTCCGGCGCCGCCTCCTGATGCACCGGGCGCGGCTCGGGCAGCACCGGGGAGGCTGCCTGGGGCACGGCCGGCGCCAGGGGCAGGGTGAACCAGAAGGTCGCGCCCTTCCCCACCTCGCTCTGGACGCCGATCCGGCCGCCGTGGAGCTGGACCAGGCTGCGCGCCACCGCCAGGCCCAGGCCGGTGCCGCCATGCTCCCGCGTCTGGGACGCATCCACCTGTTGGAACTCCTCGAAGATGCGCTCCTGGTCTTGCGACGCAATCCCGATGCCGGTGTCCACCACCTCGAAGCGCAGGTGCTCGCCCTCCAGGGTGGCCAGCACGCGCACGCGGCCCCCGGGCGGGGTGAACTTGATGGCGTTGGCCATCAGGTTGAGCAACACCTCCTTCACCCGCCCTTCGTCGGCCGTCAGCACCTGGTCGAGCGGCAGGGCGTGGAGGTCGAGCGCCAGGTCGATCCGCTTGCGGTCGGCCAGCACGCGCATGATCGTCTCGGCCTCGTGCAGCATGCGCGCGGCGGGAAAGGGGGCGTACGCGAGCTGCATCTGCCCGGCCTCGATCTTCGATAGGTCCAGCACCTCGTTGATCAGGCGCAGCAGATGCCGTCCGCCAAGGTGGATGTTGCTCACATACTTCGCCTGCCGCTCGTTGAGCGGCCCCGCGGTCTGGTCCTGCAGCACCTCGGCGAAGCCCAGGATCGCATTCAGCGGGGTGCGGAACTCGTGGCTCATGTTGGCCAGGAAGGCGCCCTTGGCGCGCTCGGCCTGGCGGATGTGTTCGTTCTGGGCCTGCAGGCGCAGGTTGGCTTGCTGCAGCTCGTGGTACAGACGCATCCACTCCCGGTTGCGGCGGCGCAGCGCCTCGGCGAAGACGCCGGCGGTGTAGGCCAGGCTGAGAAAGCCGACCACCGCCACCACCAGCACGTTCGCCACCACGTAGGGCAGATTGCGGTGCAGGCCGGCGAGGCCGAGGAGGGGCTGATGGTCGATCAGCCCGGCGAACTCGCCCAGGGCCAGCGCGGAGTACAGCACGCTGGTCCATCCAGCCACCAGCAGGCCGGCCGAACGGGAGAGCAGGGTATTGGCGTAGTAGATGGTGAAGGCGTAGAAGAAGACGCCAACCCACTCCACCCCTCCCGCGTAGTGGACGACGGCGGTCAGCAGCACGCCCTCGCACCCGAGGTAGCCGAGGTGGACCCGGTCGATCGCTCGGATCGTCGCCTGCGCGCGTACCAGCCGCGCGAAAACCCAGGTCGAGCCCAGCCACAGCAGCAGGATGCCCGGGATGATCGGAGGGATGGGGACGGACGCCACCCAGCCCAGGAAGGCGGCGATGCCGGCGAAGGCCGCCAGGGTGAGACGACGCACGAACAGGCTGTGCTGGATGCTGGCCAACAGCTCGTCAGCAGCACCTGGCTCGCTCGGCTTGGCCACCACCAGGTCGATCGTCTCGGCAGCCGTGCTCCCAACTCCAGCGTCCAGCGACGCCCCGTCCGCATGGCGAGGGCTGTGGATGTGCATCGGGGGTGCGGAGGAGTTGCTCGCGGCCATACGTGCCTCTGCGGCAGGGCAACTATAAAGTCGCCTGGGAGCCGCGTCAAACTGGCCAGCACTTCCCCAGGTTCCTTTCCGCCCTACTGCCAGCCGCTGGCCCGGTAGAACCGGCGCTTCAAGCGGTCCACGATGGCCAGGTACGTGGCCGTTAGCAGCGCCAGCGCCCCAAAGAACGCGGGGGGCACCGGGGTGAAGCCCACGATCGTGCCGAGCGGGGACAGGGCGAGCCCTATCCCGACCAGGGTGCTGCCCAGGACGCTCAGGCACAGCGCCGTGCTCGGCCGACTGCGCAACGGGCTCCCGGCGGTGCGCACCACGAAGATCACCAGCGTCTGCGTGGCCAGGGACTCGATGAACCACCCGGCTCGAAACAGCTCGGGGCCGGCGTGGAAAACGCCGAGCAGCACGGCGAAGGTGAGGAAGTCGTAGAGCGAGCTGACGGGGCCGAGTCCGAACATGAAGCGCTGGACCATGCCCGTATCCCACCTGCGGGGCCGCGCGATGTAGCTGGCGTCGACGTTATCGGTCGGGATGGTGAGCTGTGAGAGGTCGTACAGGAAGTTGTTCAGCAGGATCTGGACTGGAAGCAGGGGCAGAAACGGCAGGAAGGCCGAGGCCGCGGCCATGCTGAGCATATTCCCGAAGTTCGAGCTCGACCCCATGAGCACGTACTTGGTGATGTTGCCGAAGCTCCGCCGGCCCTCGATCACGCCTCGGTACACCGCGGCCAGGCTGCGCTCGAGCAGGATGATGTCCGCGGCTGCCTTGGCCACGTCGACGCCCCCGGAAACGGAGATGCCAACGTCGGCCGCGTGGAGCGAGGGCGCGTCGTTGATCCCATCGCCAATGTACCCCACCACGTGGCGGTTCCGCTTCAAGGCGCGGATGACCCGGTTCTTCTGGGCCGGAGACACGCGCGCGAAGACGCTCGCTCGCTCCACCACCACGGCGAGCGCATCGTCAGTCATCCTGGCCAGCTCGTCGCCCAGCACCACGCGCTCCGTCGGCATGCCCACCTGCTCGCAGATCGTGCGGCTCACCAGGTCGTTGTCCCCGGTCAGGAGCTTGATGCCGACGCCGCTCTCGCGGAGCTGCTCGATAGTCTCGCGGGCGGTCGGATTGGGAGGATCCAGGAAGGCGGCGAACCCACTCAGGACGAGGTCGCGCTCGTCCGCCGCGGCCAGCGTCGCCTGCTGCTCGGGGGTGGGTTTGCGGGCGATGGCCAGGACGTGGTAGCCGGCCCGGCTCAGGCGCTCGAAGGTGGCGTGCGCCTGGCGCTGCAGCTCGGGGGTGAAGGCGAGCGCGCCGTGCTCCGTGTCGACGAACGCGCACAGCGGCAGCATCCCCTCCGGCGCGCCCTTGGCCAGCACCTGGACGCCCTGCGGACCTTCGGCCAGCACGCTGACCCGTCGTCGCTCGAAATCGAACGGCAGCTCCGCGCGCTTGCGGAAGGCGCCGATCGCCGGGTGCTCGTGGGCCAGGATGGCCGCGTCCAGGGGGCTGCGGACGCCGCTCTCCAGGGCGCTGTTGACACACGCCCACTGCAGGACCGCGCTGGAGTCTTTGCCCTGGAGGTCCACGTGCTCCTGGAGCACCACCACCCCCTGGGTGAGGGTGCCGGTCTTATCGCTGCACAGCACGTCCATGCTGCCGAGGTTCTCGATCGCGGCCAGGCGCTTCACGATCACCTGGCCGCGCGCCATGCGCAGCGCCCCCTGGGCGAGGGTGACCGTGATGATCATGGGCAGGAACTCCGGGGTGAGTCCCACCGCCAGGGCCAGGGCGAACAGGAACGACTCCAGGGGGTCACGCTTCAGGAGCGCGTTGACCAGGAACACGAACAGCACCAGCCCCAGGACGGTGCGCATGATGAGGAAGCCGAAGTGGCGGCTGCCGGTTTCGAACTCGCTCGCCGGCGCACGCTCCACGAGCGCTCGGGCAATGGCGCCAAACTGCGTGGCGCCGCCCGTCGCCGTCACGAGCGCCTGGCCGAGGCCGCTCACGATCGACGTGCCGGCGAAGAGCTGGTCGGCCGGGCTCAGCCCGGCCCGTTTCTCCACCGGCAGCGACTCTCCCGTCAGCGCGGCCTCGTCGACCATTAGCGGAGCCGGGGTGAGCAGCCTCGCGTCCGCGGGAATCAAGTCGCCGGCGCGCAGGTCCAGCACATCCTCCGGCACCACGTCCCGCACCGGGATGGCCGTGGGGCGGCCATCCCGCCACACGGTGGCGGTCGGGGTGATGAGGGCGCGGAGCTTGCCGGCCGCCTGTTCGGAGCGGAAGACCTGGAGGAAGTCCAGGGCGACGCTCAGCACGATCATCAGCGTGATGAGCGCGGCGTTAACTGCCTCGCCCAGCAGGCCGGAAATCAGGCTCGCGGCGAGCAGGATAAGCACGAGCGGGTTGGCGAGGAAGCCCAGGAACGTGCGCACCGCCCAGAAGCGGCGGCCGGTCTCGGTTTCGTTGGGACCACACTGGCGCAGCCGCCGAGCGGCCTCAGCCGAAGTCAATCCGTGGAGGTCAGCGCGCGACGTCCTTACCCTTCCTGTTCCTCGCCCACGTAGCGCATGATCGGCCGGGTCTCCGACCGTCGCAGTACTTCCAGGAATCCCACTTTCCGGAACGCCGAGGCCAGGCCCGTCGAGGCGAAGACATCGGGCATGCGAGCCGTCCTGGGTTCGACGGGATAGCCCTCGACGATCGTCGCGCCATGCTGCCTGGCGTATGCTACGGCCGCGGCCAGCAACGGCACCGTGACGCCCTGTCCTCGGAAGGGCCTGGCCACGAAGAAGCACATCACCGACCAGACGGGCTCGGCGTCGAGTCGCTTGAGTGTGCGCGAGCGCTCCAGCGTCGGATATGCCGTCCTGGGCGCGACCGAGCACCAGGCGATGGGCTGACCCTCAGCATAGACAAGCAGCCCAGGGACTTCCCCTGCCTCCACCAGCACCTTGAGGGCGCGCTTGTTGGCCTCGCCTCGCTGGCGCGCGTAGGCCGAGCGGGCCAATCGCCACCACATGCACCAGCAGCCACCGCACGCGCCGCGCTCGCCGAACAGCTTCTCCAGGTCGGGCCACCGCTCCGGAGTGAGCGGGTAATACTCCAGGGGCGGCAGTGCTGGATGGGGAGGCATGTTCATCTACCTGCCGAAACTTCGGCCGGCCGCCGATAGACCCGCGCCCCGGCCACTCTCTTCATCGCCCTCCTCAGCCGCTTGTTCTGGTTGCAGTTCAGGACGATCACGAGGGTCTCCCCCGGAAACTCCATCTCCTGGGCGAGCTGCTGAGCGTACGCCTCATCGTAGCTCTTGAAGAGCGCCCGGTGCCAGGGGTGTCGAACGATCAGGCCGAGCACGTACAGGGGCTTCTCCGGACTGTGCGCCACCTCTTTGCGGACCAGGTGTGCTTCGGCCACCTGGGGGTAATGGGCGAGCTGCTCGTTCAGGTACTGGATGTCTGGCGCCGAAAGACCATGGGGCAGGTAGGTGTCTCTGGGAGACAGCCGCGCGCGCTCCGCCCGGGCCAGCTCCAGCACCTCCGCCTGCTGCGCCGCCCGCTGGCCATACGCCTGCGCCTCCCGCTCCCTGCCCTGGGCCAGCAGGAAGCTGCGCAGCAGCTCGCAGCCGGGCAGGATGGCCTCTGCGTCCAGTTCCATGGCCTGCTCGAGCAGGGCCATGCCCTCGGCTCGCTGCTGCGCCAGGTAGAGGCGTCCGAGGGCGAAGAGCGCGGCCGGATAGGTGGGGGCGGCCTCCAGCACCGCCTGGTAGAGGGGCAGGGCGGCCTCGCCGCCCTGGAACTCCTCGGTCCAGTAGGCGCGCTGCCACGCCTCCTCCAGCGTCAGGGGCTCGGTGCGTGCTTTCGCCTCCAGGTCGCTCAGGCACTGCCGCGCCTCGCGGGCATAGGCGTACCGTTCCTGCCAGGCGGCGTGAGCCCGCGCTCTCCAGGCCTGGTCCAGGCGCTCGGTCAGCGCCTCCAGGGTCTCGCCCAGGAAGTGCTCGGCGGCCGAGGGCTCGCCGGCCAGGGCGGGCAGGCGCGCTTCCTGGCCGAGGGCTGCCAGCCGGTCGGGCAACGAGGGGTGGGTGTCCTCGCTCCTCGTCTGCCGCACGAGGGCTTGCAGGACCAGGCGCGCCGCCTGCTCCGGCTGATGGCCGGCTCGGAGCGCCGTCCGCAGCTCCGCATACGCCGCGGGCGGCTCGGCCTGCCGGTCGGCCTGCTGATAGAGCCCGGGCCAGAAGCTCTCCGCCAGCCACAGGCCGTTGGCGGCGGTGCTGATGAGGGCATCGGCCGCGCAGCGTGGCCCGACCAGCGCGGCCGAACAGCGATCGGCCTCGTATTCCTGGCTCCGGGCTAGCACGAAGGAATACGCCCCGAAGAAGGGCGCGTACCACTGAAAGAAACGATTGAAGAGCCCTGATCCCCAGTGCTGTTTGCGGTCGAGCGTCTCCACGAGCTGGTACCAGGTCTTTCGGACCCCGTAGATCCAGGCGTTGATGCGGCTGTGGGCGCCGGGCAGGTGGCCCAGCTCGTGGGCCAGGACCGCGCGGAACTGGTCCGGGGGCAGGGCCTGCAGCAGGGGCAGGCCCACGGTCAGGTAGGTCTTCTGCCACCCGAACAGGCCCACCCGCGGCACCTGGGCCACCGAGGCGTTGTAGTCCTCGGTCAGCAGAATGTGGTCGATCTTCGGCCCCTTCAACGCCCGGCTGAGATCGTCGACCACCTGGAACAGCGGCCCGGCTTGCTGGCGGCTCAGCGCCAGCCCCTCCGGCGGCGGCAAGCGCACCCACAGGGAGCGCAAGATGATGTGCGCCAGCGCCAGCAGCGGCAGGCCCAGCTTCAGGGTCGCGGGATAGCCTTCCTTAGACGATAGTCCGGCCAGCAGCACCAGGCCGATCGCAAGCGCCAGCACAGCCAGGATGGCGAGGATGTAGCCGTAGCCCAGGGCGGCCAGCAGGAACACCTGGAGCTTGTGGAGGCCGGGGTGAAGCTCCGCCGCCGCCTCCAGGCGCAGCACCAGCGTGTCAAACTCTTCCCAACTCGGCGCGATGGGACGCTCCATCGACTCCTCCTGTGCCCGGCCGGCGGTGCTCAGTAGGCAGAAGGCAGAAAGCAGAAGGCAGTGCCGGGGCGCGCGGCACCCGATCCCCTCCCCGCGTCTCTGACCGCTGACGGCTGAGGGCTGGCGGCTGATAGCTGCAAGCTTGTTCCCAACTGTTGAACGAAACGTGAGGACTTGCCGTTACACGGCCGCTCTCTAGTTGGACGAGAATCGACGTGTCCGCCCTGGCCCGCGTAACAGCGCGCGCGCTGCGGCCGTTAGAAGAGTTGGCTGCGGGGTGATAGGCGCCCGTGGCAAGCCGAAGAAGGAGACCGACGCCATGCAACCCTCTGAGTTCTGTCGCCGGCGGCTGGACGCGCTCATGGCCGCCTTTCAGCGCAATCCAACCGCAGCGCTCGTACAGGAGGGAGTTCTTCTCTCGTCCCTGGTCCGGTTGAACCCCAACCGCGCCTCCTACTTCACCGTGTTGCTGGGCTCGCTCGCCAACGACTCCACCCGCCCCGATCTCGCCCGCGCCGCGCGGGAGGTGCTGGCCGATTGGTCCGTGCAGCACGGTGCGGGGGAGACGCCGCGCTGGGCCCGCGGGCGGGGCCGCACGCTGGGGGATGGCCAGGCCGCATGAGTGCTGAGTCCTGAGTGCTGAGTGCTGAGTGCTGAGTGCTGAGTGCTGAGTCCTGAGTGGATCGTGTCTCCACTCAGGACTCAGGACTCAGGACTCAGGACTCAGGACTCAGGACTCAGGAGCGGGCGCGGCTGGCGCGGTCTTGGCGCAGCGCTGCCACCAGGGGCGGCAGCACGGCGCGGTAGTCGCCCACCACGCCCAGGTCGGCGTGCTGAAAGATGGGCGCCTGGGGGTCGTTGTTGATCGCCACCACCGTCCCGGCGCGCTGGACGCCGATGAGGTGGTTGAAGGCCCCCCGCACTGCCACCGCCACGTACAGCCGTGGGGCGATGGCCTTGCCGGTCAGCCCGATCTGGAGCTGGCGCGGCAGCCAGCCTGCGTCTACCACCCGCCGGGTCGCGCCCATCACGCCGCCCAGCACCTCGGCCAGCTCCTGCACGGAGCGCAGGTCCTGCGGCCCGCTGAGCCCCGCCCCGGCGGAGACCACCACCTCGGCGTGGTCCAACTCCACGCCGGCTGCGCCCACCGGCGCCTCCTGGCCGAGCAGCCGGGTCCGAGGCGCGGGCAGGCCGTCCAGGTCCAGGCGCACGAGCTGGGCCTGCCGCGCCGGGTCCGGCTGGCAGGGCTGGAGCATGCCGGGGCGGACCGTCGCCACCTGGGGTCGGGTTCTGGAGAGGATGGGGGCGATGATGGTTCCGCCAAAGGCCGGCTTGAGCTGGCGCAGGCGCCCCTCGGCGTCCACCTCCAGCCCGACCGCATCGCCGGTGAGCCCCAGGCCCAGCCGCGCTGCCACCCGCGGCGCGTAGTCCCGCCCGCTGCTGGTGGCCGGCACGAGCACCGCCCAGGGCTGGTAGCGCTGCAGGGCCGCGGCCAGCGCGTGGCCGTAGGTCTCCGGACCGTACTCGGCCAGGCGTGGGTCGTCGGCCAGGTAGACCACCTCCGCCCCGTGGGCGGCCAGCAGGGGGGCGTGCCGTTCCACTCCGTGCCCCAGCAGCACGGCCGCCACCTGGCCGCCTGCCCGGGGCGCCAGCTCCGCCGCGCCGCCCAGCAGCTCCAGCGTGGCGGCACTCACCTGCCCCTCCGCCAGCTCGGCCACCACCCAGATGGC
This sequence comes from Chloroflexota bacterium, assembly GCA_016210245.1. Taxonomy (GTDB): domain Bacteria; phylum Chloroflexota; class UBA6077; order UBA6077; family JACQUR01; genus JACQUR01. The sequence goes on along the minus strand of JACQUR010000425.1, from coordinate 3,192 downwards.
CCGCTCCGGCGCGGGGCGCTCGACCGGCCGGGGCAGCGGCCGCCGCTCGACCCCGCCCCGCCAGCGCCCGAACAGCCCGCGCGCCAGCAGCCGCTCCACCAGCTCCGCGCTGGCCTGCTCCGGGTCCTCAGCCGAGAGGAGCACCGGCACGCGCTCCGGCCTGGCCGAGCTGATCTCCGCCACCCAGGTGGGCGAGCCCTGGAAGCCCACCTGATCCGGGGCCAGGCCCAGGTCGGCGGCGGTGAGCATCTCGATCGGCTTTGCCTGGGCCGCGGCCAGGTCCTCGGGCGAGACGCGGGGTGGGCGGATGAGCCGCTCGCCCGCGGTCAGCAGGGCCGGCAACTCCACCTCCAGGCGGTCAATGCCCGCGTCGGTCTCGCGCCCGACGATAGCCCGCCGCCCGCCGGGGTCCAGCTCCAGGCTCGTCGCCCCGGTCACCTGGGGGATGCCCAGCAGCTCGGCCACCTCCGGCCCCACCTGGCCCGTCTCGGCGTCCACGCTGTACTTGCCGCACAGGACCAGGTCGAAGCCCTCCCGCCGCAGCAACGCCGCCAGGACGCGCGCGGTGGCCAGGGTGTCGGAGCCGGCCAGGGCGCGGTCGCTCAGATGGATGGCCCGATCGGCGCCCGCGGCCAGGCACTCCCGCAGCGCCTCCGCGGCCTGAGGCGGGCCCATGGTGGCGACCACGACCTCGCCGCCGAAGCGCGCCTTGAGCGCCAGCGCCTGGCCGAGGGCGCGCCGGTCGAAGGGGTTGACCTCGTTGGGCACCCCCTCGCGCACGATGGTCTTCGTCTCCGGATTGAAGCGCACCGCTTCCACGCTGGGCACCTGCTTGGTGCAGACGACGATCTTCATGGTCCTCCAGCCTCCCCTGCCTCCGTTCTCTGGGTGTCAGGCGGGTGCAGGCGCAACTCTCCGTGGAAGCCCCGGGGCTTCCACGGAGAGTTGCGCCTGCGGGAGCGGCACAGCATGCCGTGCCGCTCCCGCACCCGCCTGAATCCACCATAGCAGAAAGCAGCAGAAAGCGCGGCGGGGGCGAGCGGTGGCGCTGGGCTGGCGAGGCTTGACAGGCCGCGCTGGCGCGCCCTATTATGTTTACGTGATTCGACCGGTTGGCGAGTGCTGTTTCATCGACCTCGCCGCGCTGGCGCCCGAGGTCCGTACCCTCCACGACCACCTGGTAGCCAGCCGCGAGATGCTGGAGGCGCTGGCCGACCCGGCCCGCCAGGACCTCGTCCAGGTGCTGGCGCGAAACGAACTCAACGTGGGCGAGGTCGCGGCGCGGGTGAGCAGACTCAGCCGGCCCACAGTGTCGCACCACCTGGGGGTGCTGCGCCGCGCCGGGCTGGTGCGCACTCGCAAGCAGGGCAAAGAGGTCTACTACTGCCTGAACAAGGAGCGTATCGTCGCGACGCTCCAGGCCCTGTTGAACAGCCTGACCTGCTGCTAGTGCCCGTTTCCACTCCCCACCCCCCGCTCACCGGCGCCCGAACTCGCGCTCGAGCTGGCTGTGGCTGAGCAGGAGCGCGGTGGGGCGGCCGTGGGAGCAGGTGCGGCACAGCTCCGCCTCGCCCAGGCGCTCGATCAGAGCCACCATCTCATCGGCGCTCAGCGGGTCTCCGGCCCGCACCGCGCTATGGCAGGACAGGGACACGGCTAGCCGCTCCCGCCAGTCGGCCGGCCCCGCCTCCTCGTCGGCCCCGTCCAGCGTGCCTCGGAGCACCACGGCGGGGTCGCGCCCGGTCGCGATGGTAGGCATGCCGCGCAGGAGCAGGTTGCGCGGCCCGAACTCGTCCACCACGAAGCCCAGCTCTGCCAGCGCCTGGCGGTGGTGGGCCGCCAGCGCCGCCTGGCGCGGGTCCACCTCCACGGCGAGCGGCTCCAGCAGGTACTGCGCCGCCCCAGCCGTGCCCCGGGTGCGCCGCAGCGACTCGAGCAACACGCGCTCGTGGGCGGCGTGCTGGTCCACCAGGTAGAGCCCCGCGCTGCCCTCGGCGATGATGTAGGTCGCGCTCACCTGGCCGAGCACGCGGAGCTGGCGCAGGGGCTCGCCGCCTGGCCCGTCGGTCGGCTGCCCGCCCCAGCCCGCGACCGAGGTCCCCTGGGCCAGCGTCGCCTGGACCGCCCGCTGGACCAGGCCGGCGATGGCGCGCTCGCGCAGCAGCTTGACCTCGGACTTGGCCGGGTGGACGTTGAAGTCGGCCTCGTCCGGAGGGACCGTGAGGTCGAGCACGGCCACCGGGTGGCGCCCGGTGGGCAGGAGGGTCTGGTAGGCCTCCTCGACCACCGCGGCCAGCGCTCGGTGCTGCACCCAGCGGCGGTTGACGAAGATGCTCAACCCGGAGCGATTGGCCCGGTGGAGCGTCTGGCGGCCAATGGAGCCACTGACCGCGGCGAACAGGCGCCCCTGGTCCTGCGCCGTGGCCGGGGTCAGCTCCAGCAACTCCCGCGCGGCCTCGGGGCCGTAGACGGCGAGCAACGCGCGCGCTCGATCGCCGTCGCCGGGCGTGGCCAGCACCGAGCGGCCGTCCGAGACCAGCGCGAAGGTGACCTCGGGATAGGCCACGGCGTACTGGCAGACCACCTGGATGGCGGCCGAGGCCTCCACGCCGCGCGGCTTGAGGAACTTGCGCCTGGCCGGCAGCTCGGCGAACAGGTCCGAGACGGCGACGCTCGTGCCGGGCGAGCGGCCAAGGGCGCGGCGCTCGCCCGGCCGCCCGTACTCGACCGTGAGCGCCACACCGACGGCTTCGTCGCCGTGGCGGGTGCTCAGCCCGACCCGGGCCACGGCGGCGATGCTCGGCAGCGCCTCGCCGCGGAAGCCGAGCGTGGAGAGCGCTCGCAGGTCGGCGTCGCTGCGGATCTTGCTGGTGGCGTGCCGCTGCAGGGCCAGCTCGACCTCGGCGGCCGGGATCCCATGCCCGTCGTCCGAGACCCGCACCAGGTCGAACCCGCCGTCCACCAGATCGACATCGATCGTCCGCTCCGCTGCGTAAATGCCTCTCCCATCCATCAGCATGACTACCGAGGCCGGCCGCTCGATCACCTCGCCCGCGGCGATGCGCGCCGCCACCTCGGCTGGCAACACCCGGATCACTCCCCGCCTCCAGCCAGGGGTAGGATAGCAGAACGAGTGCTGAGTCCTGAGTCCTGAGTCCTGAGTGGAGACACGATCCACTCAGGACTCAGGGC
>JACQUR010000424.1 GCA_016210245.1 Chloroflexota bacterium | reverse complement strand
GTGGGTGTCCCTGTAAGGGGGGGGGGGGGCGGCCCCGCCCGCGGGGGGGGGGGGGGCCGCCCGCCCCACCGATGGAACTCTCCGCGTCCCGGCCCTCGTCGGCGCCGCCCGGGCCCGGGACATGGCGGTCAACGCCCTGCTGCCCTGGGCCTTCGCCTGGGGCGAGGTGGCCGGCCGGGTGGCACTGCAGCGCGCAGCCAGCGGCTGCTACCAGGCGCACCCGCGCTGCGCGGAGAACCACGTGACCCGCGAGGCCGCCAGGCTGCTGGGGCTCAACCCGCGCGTAGCCAGGACCGCCTGCCAGCAGCAGGGCTTGCTGCACCTGTATCGCCAGCGCCTGCACCGGCCCGAGTGCTGGCGCCAGGACCCAGACGGGCGCTGGCGCTGGCGGCCGTGGGTGGAGGCGCTAGACCGAGTCGACAGTCGACAGTTGACAGTCGAAAGGGCACCAGCAGACTGTCAACTGTGGACTGTCGACTGTGGACTCGATTTAGACGCGGCCGTTCCGGCCGCTCTTCCGGCCGCCGGGTAGGTGGCTGGCCCGCCCGGGCGAGCGCAGGGTCGCGGGGAGAATGCCCATCTGGGTGCGGTACTTGGTGACCGTCCGGCGAGCGATATTGATCCCCCGCTCCTCCATGAGCGCCTTGATCTCCTCGTCGGTCAACGGCTTGCGCTCGGAGATAATGATCTCCTCGAGCACGTCCTTCGGTCCCAGCGAGGGCGTGAAGAAGTCGCTGAAGGGGATCACCCGCCGATCCGGCAGCATCACGTACTTGCGATTGGTGGCCCGGCTGATGGTCGACTCGTGCAGACTCAGCCGCTCGGCCACCTGCGCGCGCGTCATGGGCCTGAGGTGCCGTACGCCGTTCAGCAGGAACTCACGCTGCTGCTCGACCACGCACCGCGTGACGTTGAGCAGCGTCTCACGGCGGGCATTGATGTTCATGATGAAGTCGCGGGCACGCTTCACGTAGTACGCAATGTGGTTGCGTTGCTCCGGCGGGAGGTCGAAGTCGCCGGAGGCCAGCTCCGCACGCAGCTTCATGTACAGCGGGTTGACCCGCAGAAAGAAACGATTGGATTCCACCACTTCGATCTCGAAGTCGTCGCCCTTGTGGCGGAGCACCACGTCCGGGCGCACGTGGGCCGAGCGCGCGTCGCGTTCGGACTGGTTGGGAGCGGTGAGTCCCTGGGTGGGGAAGGGGTGCAGATGGTGGCGGATGAACTCCGCCGCACGCACGATCTCCTCGCGCGAGGTGCCGAGCAGTCGAGCGATACGTTCCAGCTTGCGCTCGGACAGCTCGCGCAGGTAGTTGGCGGCGATCTCGCGCACGTGGGGCGGCTCGATCCCTTCGTCCGCCAGGGCCTCGATCTGGAGCAGCAGGCACTCGCGCAGGTTCCGCGCGCCCCAGCCGATCGGCTCCAGCCGCTGGAGATGGTGGAGCGCGCGCTCGACCCGCTCGACCGACACGTCCGCCAGGCGCGCGATCTCGTCGACGCCCGCATTCAGGTACCCCCGCTCGTCCAGGCTGCCGATCAGCACCTCGCCGAGATCCCGATCGGTGGGCGGCAGAATGGTCATCAACTCTGACAGCAGTTGCTCGCCCAGGGTTTCGCCGGCGTCGACTCGCTCCAGCGGGTCGAGGTCGTCCTCGGGCTCCACTCGCGGCTCGGCCTGCTCCGGCGCGCGCAGCCAGGCCAGCATCTCGTCGCGCACGTGCCGCTCCAGGCAGGAGATGCACACCCCGTGTTCCAGCGCGCTACCACAGGCATCGCAGGTCAGGATCTCGGTGCGCTCCAGGGCAGGGTTCTCCGTCACCTCCTGGGTAATCATCTGCTCGAGGTCCAGGGAGGACAGCTCGAGAATGGAGTTGGCGGCCACCAGCCGCGGAGACACCTGGGTAGCAAGACGCTCCTCGGTTTCCAGTTCCAGAACAAGCTCGACGGTCATCTTGGACGTTCCTCAATCGCGAGCGCCGCCTCAAGCGTGCGGCGGGGGGCTGCACCGGGCGTCAACGACGTGGGCCGTATTCTGATTATCCCCCTGTGGTGGCAGTTCGTCCAGGGCTGACCGGGCTCTGCGGCTATGCTACAATCCGGGTAAACCCGCGGAGGGCAGGAGCGACGATCCCGGATAATCCCAACTGGCGCCGCCATAGGAACGCCTGCACCTACTATCGCGAACACTGGCCGGTTGACGGGGAGTGCGGCGACGACGGCTTGCCGCTCCTGTACCAGTCCATCTGCCTGCGGGAGACCCCGCCCCTGACGACGGAAGAGCAGCACAAGTGCATGCAGGCCCGCACCGTCTGCTGGCGGCTCAAGGAGGCAGTGCTGAGTCGTGAGTGCTGAGTGCAGAGTCCTGAGTAGAAGACCTCACTCAGGACTCAGCACTCAGCACTCAGCACTGATGAGCGCGCGCAGCTCATCGGCGCTCACCGTGGCCGCGCCCAGCTTGCGCACCACCAGGCTGGCGGCGTAGTTGGCCAGCCGGGCGGCGTCCAGGAGCGAGGCGCCGGCGGCGATTCCGAGGCCGAGCAGGGCGATCACCGTGTCCCCCGCCCCGGTGGCGTCGAAGACCTCCGTCGGCACCCCCGCGATATGGTGGTGGCGCCCGCCCCGCTCGAAGACCGAGAGCCCTTCTGCGCCCCGCGTGATCACCACGGACTCGGCCTCCAGCTCGTGCAGCAGCGCCTCGCCCGCGCGGGCGAAGGCCGCCGCCGAGTCCAATCGCCGGCCCAGGGCGGCCTCGGCATCGGCCTGGTTGGCCTTCACCAACGTGCAGCCGCGGAAACGCCACAGGTCGCCCTGCGAATCCACCAGGACGGGCCGGCCCGTGCGGCGGGCCGCGGCCACGGTCTCGCCACACACCACGCCCCCCTTGTAGTCGGACAGGAGCACCGCCTCGACCTCGACCGCCTGGTGCTCCAACGCCTCCACCAGGGCCTGTACCAGGGCAGGCTCCAGCCCGGCCGGCGGCAGGCGGTCCAGGCGCACGACCTGCTGGCGGCGGCCCATGGCGTCCTCGGCCAGGATGCGCGTCTTGGTGGCGGTGGTCCGCTCGGGCGAGGCGATCACGCTGCGGACGTCGATGCCCGCGGCCAGAAGCTGGCCAAGCAGGGCCTGGCCGGGCGCGTCCTGGCCCAGCACCCCCAGGAGCCGCACCTCGGCCCCCAGGGCAGCCAGGTTCGCGGCCGGGTTGGAGGCCGAGCCGGGCCGCGTGAGGCGCTCGGTGAACTCCAGCACCATGACCGGCGCCTCGCGGGAGATGCGCCCGGGACGGCCGACGAGGTACTCGTCGAGCACCAGGTCGCCCAGCACCAGGACGCGGCGCCCCGCCAGACGGTCGAGCAGGTCCAGCAGGCGCGGGCAGGCCATCAGCGCACCTCCCGCCAGGCCAGGAAGGCAGCCAGGGCCACAAACAGCACGCGCAGCGGGTCGGTGAGCGCGTCCAGCGCCACCTCCAGCAGCACCGAGGCGCGCAGCAACTGGGGCGCCTGGAGCGCCAGCCACAGCAGCGGGCCGTACAGCACGCCGACAACCACCGACGCGGCCGCCATGACCGCCAGGCTAGCCGCTCGCTTGCGGTTCGCGGCCGCCGTGACGGCCCGGCCGACAAGGTAGCCGAGGCCCAGGATCAGGAAGATATGGAAGAAGCGCAGCCAGGGTGTGGCCAGCAGCGCGCCGCCCAGCAGGCCCACTGCCAGCCCCGCTCCCAGGCCACGGGCGAGATCGAGCGGGCCGGCCACGAACACCGGCAGGCGGCGCTGGCGGGCACAATCGCGGCAGCGGGCGCCGACAGGGCTCTGGACCATGCAGCGGGGGCAGATGGACTTGCCGCAGCGCGAGCAGCGCAGGTAGCTCTCCACGCGCGGATGGGTTGCGCAGTAGGTCGGCTCGGCCATCCTCGAACTCTCTGCAGCCGCCGGTGGCACAGGCGAGCCGCCTGTGCCACCAGGCAGGTCGGCTCGGTCAGCCAGGCACTCGGTGCAGCACCCGGCCCGCCGCCGCCACCACGGCCTCTGGCTCCACCAGGTCCAGGCAGGTGCGGGCCGGGCAGCCCCGGGGCGTCCCGAAGCGATGGCCCACGTGGATGCATGGACTGCAGGCCAGCCGCTCCCGCACCACCTCCGCCTGCCCGGCCGTGGCCGGATAGGGCGCCCAGGCGCGGTCGTTGCTGGGCCCGAAGACGGCCACCGTGGGCGTGCCCACCGCCGCGGCCAGGTGCATCACGCCGCTGTCGTTGCCCACCACCAGGCGGCAGCGGGCCAGCAGCGCCGCGAGGGCCTGCGGACCGGGCGCGTCGGCCACGACTACGGCCGGGCGCCGCGTCCGGCCAGCCACGCGCGCCGCCAGCTCAGCCTCTTCGGGGGCCGGCCCGGCCAGCACCAGCACGTGATCCACCTCCCGCTCGGCCAGCGCATCGCCTACCGTCGCAAAGCGCTCGGCCGGCCAGCGTCGGGCCAGGCTGAAGGCTCCCGAGCCAGGGTGCAGGAGCGCCACAGTCCGGCCTTCCAGCCCCAGCTCCGCCCAGCGCTGTGCCGCCCAGGCCTGGGCCGGCGCGCCGATCGGCGCCTCCAGGCGGCGGCTTCCCGCCTCCGCCCCCAGCAGCGCGACCACCGAGAGCCAGTAGTCCACCTCGTGTCGAGCGCCGAAGCCGCGGTCGAGCGCACGATGAGTGAGGAACCAGCCACGCCCGTTGTCCAGCCCGGCTCGCACCCGTGCCCTGCTAGCCAGCGCCAGCGCGGCGTACTTGAGCGTCCCCCACGTCGTGGTCAGGTGGTGGAGCAGCACCACCGCATCGTAGCGCCCGCGCAGCCAGGCCGCCAGCGCCAGCGCCCGCGGCAGCGCACCCGGGGCATCCCGCGGGCGATCGAAGGCTGCTTTTTGAAACAGCACCACCCCGTCCAGCGCATCCCAGCCCTCCAGCAGACGCGCGCTCTGGGGCGTGAGCAGCGCCTCCAGCCGGGCAAGCGGGTACGCCACCCGCATGGCCCGCATCGCCGGCGTAGCGGTGAGCACGTCGCCCAGGTCCGCCAGCTTGACTAGCAGAATCGTGCGGAGGTTGAGATCGGGACGTTCCGCTTTCACCCGGTCGAGCCTCTCCGGAGTCGACGGTTGACAGTCAACAGTCGACGGTCAACAACAGTCGACAGTCGACAGTCAACAGTCAACAGGAGGCGAGCAGGCTGTCGACGGTGAGCTGCTAACTGCCGACTGCCGACCGCCGACTGTTGACTGTCAACTGTCAACTGTCGACTCGGTTCAGAACGCCACGGTGGTGCCAATCCCCTGGCGGGTGGCCTCCTGCAGGAGACGGTGGGCCGTGGCCGTGTCTTCGATGGCTAACCCCAGCGCGCGGAAGAGGGTGATCTCGTCCGGCGAGGTTCTGCCCGGCACCTTGCCCACCAGCAGCTCGCCCAGCTCGCCCTTCACGTGCCCGGGCTTGATCGCACCATCTTTGAGCGCAAGCTGGTACTCTCCGGCTTCACCTTCGAGCGACTGCCGACGGTCAGTGAACAAGGAGGCGGCTGCGACGGTCGCCGTGTCCAGCTCGCGCAGGGTGGGCCGACTCGCTCCGATGGCGTTGATGTGTACCCCGGGCTTCAGCCAGGCTCGCCGCAGCACCGGCTCGGCGGACGTGGTCGTGGTCACGATGATGTCGGCCTCGCGCACCGCCGCCTCCGCCGTCGCGGCAGCCTCGATGGGGAACGAGCAATTGGGCTGCACCCGCCGGGCAAACGCCTGCGCGAGCTCCAGGTTCAGGTCGGCGACCCGGGCACGCCGGATGGGTCGGACGTGGGGGAGGGCTTCCAGGTGGCGCGCCCCCTGGACGCCGGTCCCGATGATGGCCAGCTCGGATGCATCATCGCGGGCCAGCAGCCTCGTTGCCACGCTCGAGACGGCTGCGGTGCGGAGGGAGGTGATCGCGGCTGCGTCCATCACGGCGCGAAGCTGGCCGGTGACACCGTCCATAAGCAGGACAGCCCCCTGGATCGCGGGCAGGCCACGGGCAGGATTCCCTTCCATGACGCACAGCAGTTTCAAGCCAAAGATCGGCTGCTCGCCGGAGCGGTGGGCAGGCATCCAGGTCATGAAGCCGTGTGCCTGTGCGGGCATGAACCTGCCACGGAGCGGCTGAGTCAACTCTCCACGCTCCAGGGCGACCAGCGCCTCGGCCATCACCTCGATGCAGTCGCGCATCGGGAGCAGCCGTTCGATATCGGCCCTGGTGAGCGTCACAAATGCCATCGGTTTGACCTCCTCATCGCTGGAAATGCAGTGGACCGCTCCCGCACTCTTGCAGCCTGGGCCATGATAGCAGGCAGCCGAGCAGGAGCAAAGAGACTCTGCTGAGTCGACAGTCGACAGTTCACTGTCGACCGGGCACGAGCGGACTGTGAACTGTCGACTGTCGACCTGGTTCAGGCGGGGAGGCGTGGGTCGATCTGCGCGGCCCGCTCGACCGCCCGGTACACCCACTCCACCTCCAACCCCCACATGCAGGTCAGGCGACGGTCCGGCAGCTTGCAGTCGGCGGGACTGCGCAGGTCGTAGCACGGGCCACAGGGCACAGGGTGCTGCAACACGATGGCGTCCGCAGCGAAGGGGGCGTAGTTGGCAGGGTCGGTGGGGCCGAACAGGCCCACCACCCGCGCGCCCGTCGCCACGGCCAGGTGGAGCGGGCCGGTGTCGCCGCTCACCACCACCGCGCTCAACGCGCAGACCCCGGCCAGGGTGAGCAGGTCAGTACGGCCGGCCAGGTTGAGCGGGCGAGTCGACATCTGCCGCTCCACCTCGGCCACCAGGGTGCGGTCGGCCGCGGTGCCGGTGAGCGTCACGTGTGCGCCCAGGTCGCGCTGCACCCGGTCGGCCCAGGCTGCCCAGCGCGCGGTGGGCCAGCGCTTGGCCAGCCCGTTGCTGGAGCCCGGGTGGGCCACCACCACGGGCCGCCCCGCCTCGCGGCCGGCGGCGACCAGCACGCACTCGGCTTGGGCGCGGACCTGCGCGGGCAGCTCCAGCCGTGGGCGCTCGGCCCGGGCTGGCAGGCCGAGCGCCCGCACCAGGTCCAGGCAACACTCCACCTCGTGGCGGGAGAGGTGGTAGCGATATCCGGCCACCGGGAGGTTCATGGCCAGGGGGTAGCTCTCGCCAGCGTAGCCGACGCGCCAGCGGGCGCCGGACAGGGCGGCCAGGACGCTGGGCACCCGTCCGTGCAGGCACAGGCACAGGTCGAAGCGCGCCGCCCGCAGCGCCCGGAGTGTGTCGACCAGCGCGCGCCAGCGCCGCCAGCCGGCGGGGCGCCGAAAGGCGTGTACGTCCAGGGCGTGTACCCGGTCCACCCCGGGCACGGCCTGGAACAGCGGCTCGGCGTAGGGTAGCACCAGGGCGGTGATCTCGGCCCGCGAGAAGTGCCGCCGCAGCGCGGCCAGGGTGGGCAGCGAGTTGACCACATCGCCCAGCAAGTCCAGGCGGATCACCAGGATGTGCTCCACCTGCCCTGGATCGAAGGTCGGGCGGCGGAAGCCTGCCCTGGCCGCCTCCGCCGCGCCCAGCAGGCCCACCCCCATCGCGGCCAGTCCGTGGCCGGCCGCCCGGCCCCAGGCCTTGAGCAAGCGCTCAGCCATCGGTCTCTCCGGCCATCGCGAGGCTCCCCGCGGCCGCCTCGACTACGTGCTCCACCGTGATGCCGGCTAGACAGGCCGGGTCCGCCACAGCGCCGCAGGGGGGGCGCTCCAGCGTGCGGCACGGGCGGCAGGGGAGCGGAGCGGTGAGGGCGAACTGGCCGGGCAGCCCGAGCGGCATGAACAGATCCGGGTCGGCCGGCCCGAACAGACGCACCGTCGGCGTGCCAACCGAGGCCGCCAGGTGCAGCGGGCCGCTGTCCGGGCCGAGCGCGAGCTGGGCGCGCTCGAACAGCGCCGCCAGTTGGCCCAGGCTGGTTCGCCCTGCCACGCTGGCCGCCGCGGCGCCGATACCGCCCGCGATCTCACCCGCCAGCTCCCGCTCCTCCAGCGAGCCGGTGGCCAGCACGCGCGCGCCGAAGCGAGCGGCCAGGCCTCTGCCCACCTCGACCCAACGCTCGGCCGGCCAGCGCTTGAGCGGTGCGCCAGCACCGGGATGGATGGCCACCAGAAGTTGGCCAGGCGTGATGCCTGCTTCGGCCAACAGCACGGCCGCGAACGCCCGCTCCGCCTCGTCCACCCCAAAGGGCTCCGGCCGAGGGCCGATACCCGGGTCAGCGGCCTGTGCCAGCGCCAGCAGCCGCTGCACCAGGGCGACGCTGGCCCGTTGGAGGTTGGAGGTTGGAGGTTGGAGGTTGGAGGTTGGAGGTTGGAGGTTGAAGGTTGGAGGTTGAAGGTTGAAGGTTGAAGGTTGAAGGTTGAAGGTTGGAGGTTGGAGGTTGGAGGTTGGAGGTTGGAGGTTGGAGGCTGGAGCCCCCTCCAACCTCCAACCTCCAACCTCCAACCCGAACGGCAGCGCGTGCGTCAGGAAGGGCGCGCACTCGGGCACCGCGAAGCCGAGGCGGAACGGGATGCCGGCGGCGGCTGCGAGCAGCGCGCCCCACCAGTGGTCGGGCCGCAGCACCAGCGCCGCCTGGAAGCGGCCCCGCAGGGCGGCCGCCTGGGCGAGCAGCAGGCGGTAGGGCTGGATCGTCGACGGCTTGGGCCGGCGGGTGAAGCCCGGGAACGGGCAGGTGAGCACCTCGTCCACCGGCGGCCCCCGCCGCGCCACCTCCTCGGCCCATGGCCCGACCAGGTAGCTCAGCCGCGCGGCGGGCAGCCCGCGCCGCAGCAGGCCCACCGCCGGCGCCGCCAGCAGCAGGTCGCCCAGGTGGTCGGGGCGGATGATGAGCACCGACGCCGTCGCCGCCAGCTCGCCCGGCGGCCTGCTCCGTGGGAGCAGGCGCCCAAGGAGCTGCAGCAGGCGCAGGCGAGTTTGGATTTTGGATTTTGGATTTTGGATTTTGGAAGTCTCCACCCGTCCTTGCATCACGGATCCGGGATCCACGTGCTGGATCTCGGACCTGGAGAGGGCTGCCCGCCCCTCAATCCAAAATCCAAAATCCAAAATCACCCCGGCCGGTCGCCCATGACCACCAGCAACTCGCCCTCGGTCACCACCTGGCCGTTCACCAGCGCTTTCGCGGCTGCCCGACCGACCGGCCCGCGACGCGAGATCAGCTCCACCTCCAGCCGGAGCGTGTCGCCGGGCACGACGGGCTTGCGGAAGCGCAGGTGCTCGATGCCGGCAAAGTAGGGGATGCGGCCCTTGCTCTCGGGCTCGGACAGCAGCAGCACGGCGCCGGTCTGGGCGAGCGCCTCCACGATCAGCACGCCCGGCATGATGGGCATGCCCGGGAAGTGGCCCTGGAAGAAGGCCTCATTGGCCGACACGTTCTTCAGCCCGACGATGCGCCGCCCAGGCTCCATCTCCAGGATGCGGTCGACCAGCAAGAAAGGGTAGCGATGAGGAATGATGGCTTCAATCTGGGCGCTGTTCAGCATCGCACGCTCCGAGGCTGGGGTGGCCCTATTGTGCGGGCGGCCGGCGCGGGCGTCAAGGCAGCATGTAGGGCACAGGTGCTGCAAGTAACAGGATGGACAGCATTGACAGTCTGCGACGCTGCTCAGGTACCTTCCTGCTCGCGCAGCCGCTCCCAGGCCAGGAACTCGCCGGGGGTGAGCAGGCGAAGATTGCGTTGCATGCCCCACCGTCGCATCTCCTCCGTCAGAAGATGGCGGCGGTCAAGGGTAAGACAGACACATGCGCCTGAGGCGATGCAGCCCTGGGCCAGGTGACGGTCTTTGGCGGCGAGGAACACTCGGGCCTTCTGGCTCACACGAGGCCGGCCTGCATGAGCGCACGTACCCGCTCGGCGATCTCCGGCGTGAGCTTGTCCTCCTCCAGGAACTGCGCGACCTCCTCGTCGGAGTACACCCGGAAGGCGCCTTCAGGCTGGCCTCCCAGCTTGGAGATCACAATCCGGTCGCCCTCGAGGCTCACCTCCAGCAGGGAGGACTCATCGATCCCCAGCGCTCTGCGGATGGCGATGGGAATAGTGACCTGCCCCTTGGGCAGGGGACGAACGACTTTGCGCAGCGCGGTCCGAGCCACCAGCCTACCCCCAGTGCCGGAATTCTAACTTTCCACGCTGGCAGGTGCCACCTCACTCGCCCTGCACCCGCCTTGATGAAGCTGCCCGCACCAGGGGGCGCAGCCTGGCCCAGTGGTCCAGCGCCCGCTCCCGCTCGGCCGGGCTGAGCTGGCCGTAGCGGCGACCGAGGCGGGGGAACTCCAGCAGGCCAGGCACCCAGAAACCGAGCGGAACGCCGCTGGGATCGTAGCGCTCGGCGATCCGCATCGGCTCGCTGCTCTCCACCTCCCACGAGCCGAGCAGGCGTCCGCGCGCGGCCAGCGCCGCCGCCTCGCGCCAGCGCGCCTGGCGCTGTTCGCCTCGCAGTCCGCCCAGCAGCGCCAGCAGGTGCGCCGCGCGCTGCTCGTCAGAGGCCTCCGATCCGGCCGCGCGGCGGGTGAGCAGCGCCTCCCAGCGCGCGCCCAGGGCGGGGATGTCCACGCCGCCGTCGCTGGCCAGGGCGAGGCCCTGCACCGCGCGTGACCAGGCCAGCGCCTTGGCCTCGGCCACCTGGCGATGGTTCGCCCCTCGCTCCTCCACCACCGGCCGGGCCGCCACCTGTTCCGGCGTGAGCACCCGTAGTGGCAGCCCCTCCACCATCCAGGCCAGCCGCTCGCGCTTGGCCGGGTGGGTCGTCGCCAGCAGCAGTGCCGGAGGGGCGGGAGACAGGGGTTGGAGGGTGGAGGTTGCAGGTTGGATTCCAACCTGCAACCTCCACCCTCCAACCAACTGGCCGCAGCCGATGCCAATGGCCGCCCCGGCCAGCACGTCGCTCGGGTAGTGCAGGCCGCTGTACACCCGGCTGAGGCCGAGGAGCGCGCCCAGGGTCAGCATCGCGCCGCCGATGGGGCGGTGCGCGCTCCAGGCCGGCACGGCCAGGGCGAAAGCCGAGGCGACATGGCGGGAGGGGAAGGACGGGCCGGGGCGACGGGCGACGAGCTGGCGGGTGGCGCCATCCATGAAGGGCCGCCGGCGGGGGAGACAGCGCTGGAGCAGGCGCACCAGGCCCGTGGCCAGCAGCAGCGCCACCCCGGCCCGCGCCAGCGCACCCGCGCCCGGCCAGCCCGCGGCCAGCGGCAGCGCCAGCGCCAGCGCCACCTCCGCCACCGAGCTCCAGCGCGCCAGCACCACCGCCGCGCCATCCAGGGTCGCCGACCGTCCCGCCAGCCCGTTCGCCTGCCGCAGCGCCCAGAGGTCCCACTCCATGGCCGAATATGTTAAGCTACGGGCTCCTGGCGGCCAACAAGGCTTGTTGGCCGCCTCTCACCGAGCTATACTCACCTTCAAACCTGACTCGGAAAGTAGACAATGGTCCAGACCCTGAGGTCACCAGTGCGCGGGATGCTGATCGATAGCCGCCAGCGACCGCTTCGCGATCTCCGTATCTCGGTCACCGACCGGTGCAATTTCCGGTGCGTCTACTGCATGCCCAAGGAAGTGTTCGGCCGAGACTACAAGTTCATGCCCTCGGCCCAGCTCCTCACCTTCGAAGAGATTACGCGCCTGGCGCGTATCTTCGTCGCCCACGGGGTGAAGAAGATCCGGCTCACGGGGGGCGAGCCCCTGGTGCGCTCGGACATCGAGAAGCTCGTGGCTATGCTGGCGCAGATCGAGGGGCTCGAAGACCTCGCCCTCACCACCAACGGCTCACTCCTGGCCAGGAAGGCCCGCGCCCTCAAGGACGCGGGCCTGCGGCGCATCAGCGTGAGCCTCGACGCACTCGACAATGGCATCTTTCAGTCCATGAACGACGTCGGCTTTCCGGTCGAGCATGTGCTGGAGGGCATCGAGGCCGCGGCGGCGGCTGGGCTGGCACCCATCAAGGTCAACATGGTGGTGAAGCGGAGCATCAACCGCCACTGCATCGTGGACATGGCCCGCTACTTCCACGCGGCCGGGCACATCCTGCGCATCATCGAGTTCATGGACGTGGGCCACACCAACGGCTGGAACATGGACGAGGTCGTGCCCGCGGCGGAGGTGATTGCGCTGATCAACGCCGAGCTGCCGCTGGAGCCCTTCCCGCCCAACTACCCCGGCGAGGTGGCGACCCGCTTCCGCTATAAGGACGGCAGCGGCGAGGTGGGCGTCATCGCCTCGGTCACCGAGCCCTTCTGCCCGAGCTGCACCCGCGCCCGCCTGTCCTCCGACGGCAAGCTCTTCACCTGCCTGTTCGGGATTGTCGGCACGGACTTCCGCACCCCCCTCCGCCTGGGCAAGTCCGACGAGGAGCTGTCCGAGCTGCTCCGCTCCGCCTGGACAGTGCGCGCCGACCGCTATTCAGAGATCCGCTCCTCTCGAACGGCCGCCCTCTCCAAGGTAGAGATGTCCTACATCGGCGGGTGAGTGCGTGAAGCGTCCTGCCGGAGCCGTTCGCCTGGTGGATGTGAGTCGAGGGAGGAAGGCATCCGGCTGGAGGGCGCGGCTGCGCCTTCGGTAGACGAGCTGGCCCGCAAAGCACGCCTGGTCGACGGGCACGCGCGGCGGGCTGGACGTGCCCCCGGGCGATCGTCCGCGCCACCAGCCTCTCGATCTCCGAGCCGTGGGCCGAGGTGCGGGCCACCGCCGAGGCGCTCGCGGCCGACGGCGTCTCCTACCTGGTGATCGACCAGCCCGCGGAGGGCAGAGGGGCGCCTGGACGAGCTCGCCCAGCGGGTGATGCCTGCGCTGCAGGCGCGGCGAGCAGATGAGGCGGGCGGGGCCGGAGCGGTACACTGGAGCGGTTTCCGCAGGGTTTCAGCCTATGGACCCGGGGGCGGGGGGGGGGGGGGGGCCCCCAACACAAGAGGATGTTTTGGGGGGGGGGCCGCCCCCCCCCCCC
>JACQUR010000034.1 GCA_016210245.1 Chloroflexota bacterium | reverse complement strand
GTCCCCGACCGCGACGAGGTGTTCAAAGTGGCGGCTGCCCTGACGTTCGTGCCAGGCGACCAGGATCGCTTCGACGCCTGAGAAGTACTTATACAGCTCCTGAGGTTCCTCACCGATCGTTGCACGAGCATCTCAACCTCAGAGCAGAGGGGAGACCCCTATGAACCCCGCCTGGGTGCTTCGCCCCCTGGACCCCTGCGAGGCGTTGAATCGTCCCCGGCTAACCCGCGCCCTCGACCCGGCCTTTGCCCAGGTTCTTCGCCAGGTACATTGCGCGCAACCACGTCTGACGCCCGAGTGTTTTTCGTCGATCTCCTCCCAGGTCTCGGCAGCCCCGATCCCCGCGCAAATGGCACTGGTGCCCATCGACAGCAAGGGGTGCAACCTGGTCCGCTCCACCCGAGCATCCTCCAGCGCCGCAAAGTGCTCCACCAGGCCAACGCCCCAGGGCTGCCTCTCCACGTTCCCTCCCCATCATCGCTCAGAGATGCCTCGCCTCCTAGCCACCGCCCCCCTCCGCCTGCCAATTACTGAGCGCTGCATAGAGATCTAAAGATCGCTGGAGGCCCGTAGCGCGGGGGCTTGTCCCCCCGCCCCGCGCCCCGTGGGCTGGGTGCCCACCGGCGGGGGACAAGCCCCCGCGCTACGATCCCCGTGCGCAGCGATGTTTAGATCTTCATGCAGCGCTCTGTAGATGCGTCGGCCCTAGAAGCACAGGCGCATGGGGAGCGGCACGGCATGCCGTGCCGCTCCCGATGCGCCCATCCTTCGCCCCTGCAGGGGCGGCCTAGTACCCCGGTTGCCCGGTGCTTGCCGCCTGCGGTGCGGCCGGCTGCACCACGAACCAGACGTTGTTCACGGCCTGGCCGGTGGTCTCGCCCGGCTTGGTGTCCTTGGCCCAGTAGTAGAGTGCTGTGCCGTTGTAGGTCACCTGCTTGGTGCCATCTTTTCTGGCGACGGTGCCGAGTTGGCCGGGAACGCCGCCCGCTAGCATCGGGTCGCCCGCAGTCGCGAGCAGGGGCGGCCAGTTCTGGGCGCACTGATCGTAGCAGGTGCTGACGTTGGGCTCATCCCTGGTGAAGCGGTACAGCGTCATGCCCTTGAGGTCGGTAAGAATCGTGCCAAGCTCCTTATCGGCGGTGGTCTTCACCGTTGGGAATCCGGCTGCCGCGGGAGGAACCACGAACCAGACGTTGCCCACGCCCTGGCCGGTGGTATCGCCGGGCTTCGCATCTTTGAACCAGTAGTAGAGCGGGATGCCATTGTAGGTAACCTGCCTGGTCCCGTCTTTCCGGACAGTGGTCCCCAGCGTGCCCGAGAGGCCGGCTGCGGCGGTCGGGTCGCCCGAAGTCGCGAGCAGGGGCGGCCAGTTCTGGGCGCACTGGTCGTAGCAGGTGCTGACGTTCGGCTCGTCCCTGGTGTACAGGTAGAGCGCCATGCCTCTGGCATCGGTCAGCATTGTACCGAGCTTCGTCTCGGTGGCAGTCGTGACGGTCGGCTGTGCCGCCTGGGTCGTCGGTTGCGGTGGTGGCGCCGGCAGCGTGGGCTGCACGGCTGGCGCTGCTGGCTGGCCGGCCGGGGCGGTCGGCTGCGCGGCGGGGGTCGTACACGCCGCAAAGACCAGCGGGATCAACGTGGCCATAGAGAGGAGCTTCAGGCGATCCACGAGCATCATCCTCCGGTTCCCTCGCCGTGCTCGGCGAGGCTCGTGTAGTAGTACGATGGAGCTCGCGAAACGGATTGGGCAGGGCGGCAGTTCGGCAGGGAGAAGGACCCGTAGGGTCAGGCTACAGCGCGCCCGCGAGCACGCGCGCGCCGGTGGGGCCGGGGCTCCCGCCGGACGGCTCGATGGTCACCCCGAAGCCGCTGTAGGCTCCGAGCGGTTGCGGGGCGAAGACCTCCAACCGGCTCCCCCCGCGGGCGTCGGTGGTGAAGATGCCCCCGCTCGTTCGCTGGCCGTCCTGGATGAGCCAGAGCTGGTAGACGCGATCGGCGGGCAGCCGGGGCAGACCAGACGCGCTGAGCACCGCACCACGGCTCTGCCGATTGACGAGCAGCACCGCCTGTGCCCCCGGCGCCGTCGCTTCGGCGCGCAGCTCGCGCACCTCCGCACCAGGCGTGAGGAGCGAAGCCAGGAGCTGATCCCGGGACGCGAGTTGCTCTGCCAGCAAGCGGTTCTCGGCCATCTGGCGATCCAGGCTGACCTGGGCGCTGGCCGCCCAGAGGGTCGTGCCGAGCGAGAGCACGAGCGCCGCTGCCGCTATGGCAGAGCTGAGACGAGCGCCCACGGTTGGCCAGCTCGGCCACCATGCCCTCACCCGGGCCAGCGCGCTCGATCGATCCGACGCGGCGGCCACGGTGAGGGTGCGCCTGCGCAGATCAGGCGAAGGGGTCGCCATCGGCACAGCCGTGGCGAGGTGGCCGGCCGTCTCGCGGAAGGCAGTCAGCTCCGCTCGGCAGGATCGGCACCTCGCCAGGTGCCGATCCAGCTCGCGCCCTTCGTCCTCGTCCAGCGCGTCGAGGGCGAGCGCTGGTATGAGCTCTCCAGCCTCAGCGCAGGTCATAGGTCGCCAACTCCTGCGCCTGCCGGCGCCAGGGCCGCGCGCAGGCGCAGCATTCCAGTCCTGATTCTCGTCTTGACCGTGCCCAACGGCTCGCCAAGGCGAGCCGCGATTTCGCTCTGCGTCAGGCCCTCGAAGTAGGCCAGAGCGATAGCCTCCCGCTGCGCCGCCGGCAGCTCGCTCAGCGCGCGCCCGACCACGTCCCGCTCACTCTGGCGAACGATCTGCTCGTCGAGAGCCGGCGCCCGGTCCGGCAGCGCCTCCGTGAGGTCGCTGTCGGCAGTGTCCGCGACATGGCGACGCTCCCCTGCCCACGCCCGCAGCGCATCGACCGCCCGGTGGTGGACGACGCTCAGGAACCAGGCCTGGAACTGGCCGCGCTCGGGTGTGTAGGCGTCCGGCTGTCGCCAGAGCTTGACGAAGACGTCCTGGACGATCTCCTCGGCCCGCTCACGATCGCGCAGCAGGCGCAGAGCCAGGGCAAAGGCGAGCCGGCTGTGGCGGTCATAGAGCGCCGCGAGCGCACGCTCGTCGCGGTGCCGCAGCAGCGCCGCGAGCTGTTGATCGTCGTGCGAGGCATAGATCACGCCAGTGCCCGATTGCTGCCCCGCACCCCTTGCGACTACAACGCCTGTAACCATCCTGTGCAGTAGTACGCTGGCAGGGCAGTTCTGGATTGCGCAGAGCCCGGAGTGATTATACTGCTCCCCTCATCCGCGGCAGGGGAGGTCGGCTATCCGAGCCGCGACCGTGAGGCCCTTCGACGGGCGCAGGATGAGCGGCCCCGGGGTCGCTCATCCGGAGCCCGTCGAAGGGCCTCACGGGCGCGGCTCGGATAGCCGACCTCCCCGGCCGCGGGGGAGGGGAGCGGGAGAATCGC
>JACQUR010000404.1 GCA_016210245.1 Chloroflexota bacterium | reverse complement strand
GGGCCAGCCCCTCCAGCGCCGCGACCTGGAGAAGTATCGTGCGCGCTACCCGGGTGGGGCAGGGCTGGTGCTGGCGATGTTGGAACAGGGGACGCTGCGCCGGATCCCGCGCGCCCGCGAGGTGCTGCGCATGGCCAGCCAGGAGCCGCGCGCGTTCGAGGCGCTCGAGGCGATCGAACTGGTCCACCAGGCCGGCGGACTCGCCTCGCTCGCCCACCCGGTGAGGATCCGACGCGAGCAGCCGTTCCTGGAGCCGCGGGACCTCGCTCCGCTGGCCGAAGCGGGCCTGGACGGAATCGAGGTCTGGCAGATCGTCCACTGGCCGGCGGCGCGGGAGCACTACGGCCGCCTCGCCATGGCCATGCATCTGCTGGCCACCGGCGGCTCGGACTGCCACGGGCCGAGCCGTGGGCAGATGCGCCTGGGCTCGCAGCGGGTACCCGAGGCGGTGCTCACTCGGCTGCAAGATGCGCGGGACGGGCGCACGCCCTCATGACAGCGGTTCCAGCTCGAAGCTGAAGGTTTCGATCACCGGGTTGGCCAGCAGCTTGCGCCCCATCTCGTCCACCAGACGCGCGGCCTCTTGCGCGTCGGCCGCGCGCAGCCGCAGCTCCAGGTACTTGCCCACCCGCACCTGCTCCACGGTGGTGAAGCCCAGGCTGTGCAGCCCACCCCGCACGGCCAGGCCCTGGGGATCGTTGACCGTGGGCTTGAGGATCACGCGCACCCTAGCTAACCAATCGGACATACGCCTCCCGGTACTTCTCGGCCGTCCTCTGGACCACTTCTGGCGGCAGCGGGGGCGGCGGCGGCTCCTTGTTCCAGCCGCTCTGCTCCAGGTAGTCGCGCAGGTACTGCTTGTCGAAGCTGGGCTGGGCCTGGCCGGGGCAGTAGGTGTCGGCCGGCCAGAAGCGGCTGGAGTCGGGGGTCAGCGCCTCATCGATCAGGATGACCTGCCCGTCCACCAGCCCGAACTCGAACTTGGTGTCGGCCAGGATGATGCCCCGCTGGCGCGCGTGGGCCTCGGCGTACTGGTAGAGCTGGAGGCTGGCACGGCGGAGTTGTTCGGCCAGCTCGCCGCCCACCAACTCCCGCATCCGGGCGACGGTGATGTTCTCGTCGTGTCCGGACTCCGCCTTCGTCGCCGGAGTGAAGAGCGGCTCGGGCAACTGCTGCGACTCCACCAGGCCCGGCGGGAGTGGCTCGCCGGCCATGGTCCCACGGCGGCGATACTCCGCCCAGGCCGAGCCGGCCAGGTAGCCGCGCACCACGCACTCGATGTCCACCCGCCGGGCCTTGCGCACCAGCAGCGAGCGTCCTTCGAGCAGGCGCGCGTGCTGCCGCACCTCGGCCGGCAGGTCGGCCACGTCCGAGCCGAGCAGGTGGTTGGGCACCAGGTGGGAGGTGGCGCGGAACCAGAACTCGGACAGGGCGGTGAGCACCAGGCCCTTGCCGGGCACGGGCTCGCGCATGACCACGTCGAAGGCAGAGATGCGGTCGGTGGCGACCATGAGCAGCCGGTCGCCCAGGTCGTACATCTCGCGCACCTTGCCTCGGGCATAGAGGGGGACGCCCGGGAGGTTGAGTTCCGCCAGGGGCGGTGGAGGAGGGGCGTCGCCACGGGGGTAGAGCAGCTTGGGCATCTCCGTTCAAGTCTCCTGGAGGCACACGCCGCACAGGCGAGCCGCCTGTGCCACCGTGCTATCTGTGACTCCTGAACCATTCGCATCATTGGTGGCACAGGCGCACAGGCGGGACGCCTGTGCCGCGCCTGTGCCACCATGGATGTTCATCGCTCCTGTATCATCCGCGTTTTCGGTGGCACAGGCGAGCCGTCTGTGCCCTCCGCCTGTGCCACAGTGATATCTATCACTCCTGTATCATCCGCATCATTGGTGGCACAGGCGTCCCGCCTGTGCCCTCCGCTGCTCGCCACGCGTCCGGGTCCTGGTAGAGCCCGGGATACTCTTCCATCGACTCAACCAGACCGGCATTCCGGGGGTTATTGGCGATATAGGTCCACTTCTCAAGGAACTCGGCTTCGTCCCGGACAATCCGGTCGTATCGCTCATCCTGCCAGACGCTTCCGCGACGCCCCCTGGCCTTGTTGATCTGGTGAGCGGTGAAGCTCTTGCTGCTGTGCAGAATCTCTGACAGCGAGGTCCAATTGCCGTAGCCAGAAACCCACGGCGTAACCAGCACGTGGACGTGGTCAGGCATGACTACCGCGGCATGAAGAAGGTACTTCTTGCCATGCCAGTACTTCCAGCTATCCAGGACGGCAGTTCTGTCCTGGTTGCAGAGCGACATACCCGGGGCACAGCGGTAAGTCACAAAGTAGGTGCTGCCTCCTTGCTCCCAGTGGGGCAGGTTCCGGCGAGTGATGACGAGGGGTGGTGGGGGCGGTGGCACAGTCGGGACGCCAGTGCCACCAGTGGAGGAACTGCCGGACACCACAGGCACAGGCGGGACGCCTGTGCCACTCGGGCTACCCACTGGTGGCACAGGCGTCCCGCCTGT